>CAJQRG010000033.1 GCA_905612225.1 Emcibacteraceae bacterium
TGTCGGCGGTGGCAAGAGCTACAGTTTTATTTTTCTTGGTCTTATTGCCATATGGCTTTATCTCTGTGTTTATATTGTTGATACGGATGAGCAGGCAATTGTACTTCGTTTCGGCAAATGGGTAGAAACTACAGATCCGGGTATTCATTTCCTGATTGCTCCATTTGAAAGTAAGCAACTTACTAAAGTTACAGCGATAAATGTCATTCAAATTGGTTTTGGAAACACTTTAATTGCTCAAAAAGAGCGTCAAATGCTCACGGGCGATGAAAATATTGTCGATGCGCCATTTTCGATAATGTGGCGGATAAGTGATCCCGCGCGCTACCAGTTTAATCTTCGTGATCGCGCAGAAACGATAAAGTCAATTGCTGAAAGTGCAATGCGGGAAGTCGTTGCAAAAACTAATGTGCAAAATGTTATGACTAATAACAAGGATGGTATTGAGCTCGAGGTTATGCAAATAACTCAGGATATTTTGCGTCGGTACGAAGCTGGCATTGAAATTACTCAGGTGAAAATGGAAAATGTTAAGCCACCAGCTGAAATTTCTGATGCTTTTAACGATGTCCAAAAGGCGGAGGCTGATAGAGAGCGCAGTATTAGTTTAGCAAAACTTGAGCAAAATAAAATAGTGCCTCAGGCACGTGGTCAAGCGGCACGAATGTTACAAGAGGCTGAAGGATATAGGCAAAAGGTAATTGCCGAAGCAACTGGTGAAGCTTCGCGGTTTACAGCTATACTTGGTGAATACGTTAATGCAAAGGATGTAACCCGCAGGCGTATTTATTTAGATACCATGCAACAGGTTCTTTCTGGTACTGATAAAATTGTTATCGACAGTAAAGGTGGCGGCGTCGTTCCTTACCTTCCACTTGCCGAACTTAATAAAAAAGCTAGTAATTAGCAGTAGGATATTATTATGAAAAATTTAAAATTTATTATTGCACTTGTAGTTTTTGGCGGCGGACTAATGTTATTTGGTTCTGCAACCTTTCAGGTAAAAGAAACTAACCAGGCGCTTGTGCTTGAATTTGGGGAATGGAAAAAAACTGTTCGGGAGGCTGGACTTCATTTTAAAATTCCACTTATTCAAGATGTAATTTACTTTGATCGTCGTATACGTATCTTAGACATGCCTGAAATTATTGTGATTACGTCAGATCAAAAACGTATGATTGTTGATGCCTTTACGGAATTTCGTATTGAAGACCCACTTAAAGTGTACAAGGCGGTTCGCAACGAACTTGGTGCTGAGAATAGACTTTCTATTATCACTAATTCAAACTTACGTAAGGTTTTTGGCCTTCAAGAATTACAAAAAGCCTTAAGTGGTGAGCGCGGCGAACTTCGCCAAAGTATCCGAGCCGCTGTTTTTCAGGAAGCTGCTGACCTTGGTATTGAAATTGTAGACGTGCGCATTAAACGGACAGATCTACCAGAAGAAAACAGTGCTCCAATTTTCCAAAGCATGATAGCTGACCGTAATCAGGTTGCTCGTGAAATCCGTGCTCGTGGTGAAGAAGAGGCACTTCGTATTACATCAAAAGCGGAACGTGATCGCACTGTGATTATGGCCGAAGCAACGCGCGATTCAGAAACGCTTCGCGGTGAGGGAGATGCGGTTGCGGCAAAAATTTATTCAGATGCCTATAATGAGGATGCTGAATTTTATGCTTTTTACCGGTCAATGGAAGTTTACAAAAATTCAATGAAGAATAATGATACGTCGATGGTGCTTTCTCCAGACAGTGAATTTTTTAAATACTTTTCAAATATGGAAGGCCGGTAACTAGTCTGAAGTGGCAGATTTTTTTATTGCGGTTGGGTTAATTTTTGTGATCGAGGGCTTATTATACGCTCTCTTTCCTACTTATATGAAAAATACTGCCAAAGTATTACTTAAACAAAGCAATAGTGTCCTCCAGTTATTGGGATTAGTGGCAATATTCATTGGGTTAGTAATTATATACTTGATAAAATAACTATTAGCAGATTTTATTCCTACTATGACCGTAATTTAGTCATAATTAGCGATATTATAGGGTGGTAAGTAAAAATAATTGAAAAATAAAACTATCAGGAATAAAAATAATGAATTTTAGAAAACGTTTTGCGAGCGCAGTATTTGTATTGTTTTATATAACTGTCTCTCCGGCATTATCAAGTGCACAGGGCACTCCAAAAAGTTTCGCCGATCTTTCAGAAAAGCTCCTCCCTGCAGTGGTTAATGTTTATACAACACAAAATATCCGTGTTGAGCGTAACCGTGGGAATAGTAGAAATAGCTTTCCTCCCGGTAGTCCCTTCGAAGAGTTTTTTAAAAAATTTCAAAACCCTGATCAAGAGGGTGAAACTGAAAGCAATGAGGGCAATGGTCGTCCACGAGTTCAACAGAGGCGTTCCCTTGGTTCCGGTTTTATCATTGATGGTAGTGGTATTATAATAACGAATAATCATGTCATTGATGACGCGGATGAAATATCTATTCGCCTTCAGGATGGGACTGAACTTAAAGCTGAGTTGATAGGTAAGGATGATAAGGTAGACCTTGCGGTGCTCAAGGTTGAAACTGATGAAGACCTTCCTTTTGTAACTTTTGGGGATGATAGTAAGTCCCGCGTTGGTGATTGGGTTTTGGCCATTGGTAATCCGTTTGGACTGGGTGGCACGGTAACAGCTGGGATTATTTCCGCTCGGAACCGTAACATTCAATCGGGTCCATATGACCAATATATTCAAACGGATGCTTCCATCAATCGCGGCAATAGCGGCGGTCCAATGTTTAATATGGATGGTGAGGTAATAGGTATCAATACTGCTATTTATTCTCAATCTGGCGGTAACGTTGGTATTGGTTTTGCTGTTCCATCAACGCAAGCAGAGATAGTTATTGAGCAACTACGAGAATTTGGTCGCACCAAGCGCGGCCGTATCGGAGTGCGTATTACACCTGTATCGGATGAAATTGCTGAAAGTCTTGGTATGGATGATGCTGCAGGGGCACTTGTGAATACTGTTGAAGAGGATAGCCCATCTAGTAAAGCTGGTGTTGAATTTGGGGATATTATTATTGAATTTGATGGCACCAAAATCGACGAAGTTCGTGATCTAACAACTAAAGTTGCTAATACTAAAATAGCTAGCACAGTTGATATGGTAGTACTTAGAAAAGGTAAGCGTGTCACTCTTCACATAACTATTGATGAGCTTGATGAGGGTGCTTCAACTGCGGAAGAAGAGGAAGAGGCAGTAGCCGAAGAGTTGGAGACTATTCTCGGCCTCACTCTTACAAGACTTGACGGTGAAGCGCGTGAAGAACTTAAGATTGAAGCGGGAATAGATGGTGTTCTCATCACTAGAGTGGATTATGATAGTGGAAGAGAAGGCCTTCGCGCTCTTCGACGTGGGGATGTCATTGTTGAAGTTACCCAGCAAAAAGTTATAACAGTCGATGATGTTAAAGCACGCATTGAAGCACAACGTGAAGCTGATCGTTCAGTGGTTCTTTTATCCATATTCAGAAGTGGTCAGTTTGCACATGTGCCAGTTAAACTGGATGAAAACGAATAGTTAACTAAATATTATATTATGAAGAAAAGGCTCGGTACTAAACCGAGCCTTTTTTTATTCAACGGCTACTTGCAATCTCCACTTAATTCTCATAGGGTTTTTGATTAAGGATTAGACTTCAAGATAATTAAATATAATGGGAGATACTAATGGGATTATCAAACTTATTTAAAGTGGCTGCTTTTTTTATAGGGTTCACCGTAACAGCGAATGCTGCTGAGAGTATTCGCGGCTTTACAAAAGAAAATAGTGACAAGCAATATGCCCTTGAGGCTGAAATCGATAAGCGTATTAATTTAAAAAATATGGATGAGTGGATGAAGTATATGACATCCAAACCTCATGCAACGGGCCAGCCCTTTGATAAAGAGGTGGCTGAATTCATTGCAGATAAGTTCAAGGAATGGGGCTATGACACGAAAATAGAAACATACAACATTCTCATGCCTACCCCAAAAATTCGTATTCTTGAAATGGTACATCCAGTAAAATGGACTGCATCGCTTGAGGAAGATGCAGTCAATGATGATCCGACATCTGATCAGGATGACCGCCTTCCAGTATATCACTCCTTCTCACCTGATGGTGAGGTTACAGCAGAAGTGGTGTTTGTCAATCAAGGGCTTCGTGAAGATTATGAAGACCTTGCCCGCAGGGGTGTTGATGTTAAAGGAAAAATAGTTCTAGCAAAATACGGTGGTTCTTGGCGGGGTATTAAACCAAAAATGGCAGAGGAATTTGGTGCTATTGGTGCGTTAATTTATTCCGATCCGAAGGATGATGGTTACGGCCAAGGCGATATATATCCTAAAGGGCCATGGAAACATCCGACTGGTGCACAGCGCGGCTCTATTATGGATCTTCCAACCCGCCCAGGAGATCCCTTAACGCCCTATGTTGGAGCAACTGAGGGGGCTAAGCGCATCGCCCTCGAAGATGTGGAAATTTTTGTAGGTATACCAACGCTGCCTATATCCTATAGCGATGCGATGCCAATTCTTAAAGCTCTTGAAGGCCCTGTTGCTCCCCCGCGATGGCGGGGCGGGCTTCCGATAACTTACCATATGGGTCCGGGGCCAGCTAAGCTTCATTTGAAGCTTGAGTTTAACTGGGACATAGTGCCTACCTATAATATAATTGCCAAGATGGAGGGTTCTGAATTTCCCGATCAATGGGTGATACGTGGTAACCACCATGATGCCTGGGTGCATGGAGCAGCAGACCCAATCTCTGGTTTGGTAGTTGAAATGGAGGAGGCCCGTATTCTTTCTGAATATGCGAAGGAAACAGGCTGGAAGCCTAAACGAACAATAGTATTTGCTGCCTGGGGTTCAGAAGAGCAGGGATTAATAGGTTCTGTTGAGTGGGTAGAAGAACATGCCTTAGAACTCAGAGAAAAGGCAGTCGCTTATATTAACACAGATGGTAACGGTGCTGGTTTTCTTGGTGCTGGTGGGTCTCACACACTAGAAACATTTTTCGATGAGATAGCTCACTCTGTGACAGATCCCATTCAAGGAATGACCGCAGCAGATAGAGTGCGATCTCGTAATTTAATGTCTAGCAATCCACTTACTCGTAGTCGTGCTGAAAAATCAAGTCATTATTATCTAAGTGCTCTCGGTTCCGGCTCTGATTATTCAGGCTTCTTTCAGCATCTTGGAATTACATCTATGAATATTGGTTATGGTGGCGAATATGGTGGTGGTTCTTATCATACTAATTATGATAGTTATCATTATTATACTAAGTTTAGGGATCCTGGTCTTCATTATACTAAGGCACTGGGTTCTGTGACAGGGCGGGTCGCTACACGGCTTGCTAATGCTGATGTCTTGCCGTTTCAGTTTGGAAATATGGCTCGTACTGTGTCTGAATATGCGGATGAAATGGTATCTGCTATGGAAAAAACTCGTAAAGATGTTGAACGTCACAATATGTTAATAAATGACGGCCATTATAAAGCAGCAGCTAATATACGCGAAGTATATGTTGCACCTGACCTTCGAGAAGAAGTGCCTTATATAAATCTATCACCCATGCAAAATTCTGTGGACCGCCTTCTTGCTTCAGGAAAAGCCTTTGATGAGGCGTATATGGCACTGGCAGCTTCCGGATATAATATGAGCAACGGTGATATTAATAAACTTGATAAGTTAATGTATCAGATTGAAGCTAAATTAACTCGGCCTGAAGGCCTTCCTCGCCGTCCTTGGTATCGTCATCATATCTATGCACCTGGATATTACACTGGTTACGGTGTTAAAACTCTTCCAGGTGTTCGCGAGGGGATTGAAGAGTACAAATGGGAAGAAACAGAAGAGCAAATGGTAAAGCTCGCAGAAGTTCTCAAAGCTTATTGCGATCAACTTGATCAGGCCACTGCCATGATGCATTAATCTAAAGCCATTTATTTAAGAGCCGGACTGGAAACAGGCCGGCTTTTTTTTCTTGGAATATTTAGTTTTGGCAATAGGCCACTTTTGTGAATTTACTTTTTTATGCTAAGAGAACTTCTACCCCCGGCAAGTCTCTACCTTCCATCCACTCTAAAAATGCACCTCCTGCAGTTGAAATATGGGAGAATTTATTGGCAACACCGGCGTGGTTTAAAGCTGCTATTGTATCGCCACCACCAGCAACGGATATAAGTCCAGCGCTTTGTGTGAGTTCACCTGCTTTGAGAGCAACTTGGACGGTCGCTGTGTCAAAAGGACTGATTTCAAAGGCTCCCAATGGCCCGTTCCAGATCAATGTCTTACAACCCTCTAAACCTTTACAAACTGTTTTTATAGTATCAGGGCCGACGTCGAGGATCATTTCATCATTTTGCACGTCATTAGTGTTAGTAGTTCTAATTTGTGCATTTTCTGCTAGCTCTTTGGCGACAACAACATCCGTTGGAAGATAAATTAAGCAGTTATTTTCTAATGCTTTTGCAAGGACTGTAGTTACTTTTTCTATTAAATCATGTTCACAAAGAGATGCTCCAACATTCACCTTTTGGGCCGCAAGAAATGTATTTGCCATACCACCCCCAATGATAAGGTGATCTACTTTTTCAACTAAATGGTTAAGTACATCCAGTTTAGTTGAGACCTTGGCACCTCCGACTAGAGCTGCCAAAGGGTGTATAGGTTTCCCTAGGGCACCTTCTAGTAATAACAGTTCTTTTTCTAAAGCAAAACCAGCCGCACTCGGTAGAATTTTTGCTACCCCTACAGTTGATGCATGGGCGCGGTGACAACATGAAAAGGCGTCGTTTATATAAAGGTCTGCGTTCTGCGCCAGTTTAGCAGCAAAGTCGGTATCATTTTTTGTTTCTTCTTTATAAAATCTAACATTTTCTAGTAAGAGTACTGAACCGTTCTCAAGTGCGTCAATTACTTCTAAGACCTCGTCACCGATACAGTCGTTAATATAAGAAACCGGGAGCCGTGTAGCATTTGCCAGAGGTTGTCCTAGTGGCTCCATCGATAGATCCATATTTCTTATGCCTTTCGGCCTACCAAAATGTGAAAGCACAATCACTCGTGCCCCTTTTTTTGCAAGAAATTTGATCGTTGGTGTTACAGATTGGATACGAGTATCATCCGTGACTATTCGTTCGCCCTCATCATTTGTTGTCATAGGAACATTAAGATCTGCGCGAACAAGGATGCGTTTTCCTTCTAAGGGGCCCAGACTTTCAATGTTTTTAAAAATTATCATCAACCGACTTCGTGCAATACTTTAGCGGTATCTGACATACGGTTAGCAAAAGCCCACTCGTTATCATACCATGCAAGAATGCGTACAAGATTATCGCCTATTACCGAAGTCTGTGATGCATCAAAATTAGAGCTATGCGCATCATGGTTAAAGTCAATAGATACAACTGGCTCATCAATATAGGCAAGAACACCTTTAAGTCTGCCATGAGCTGCTTCTTTAATGGCCGCATTAACTATTTCGATCGTAGTATCGTGCTTTGAAACAAAAGTTAGATCAACCATAGACACGTTTGGCGTTGGTACGCGCACAGAAGTACCTTCGAGTTTACCAGCAAGTTCTGGAAGCACTAAACCAACTGCACGTGCTGCACCCGTT
Source organism: Emcibacteraceae bacterium (assembly GCA_905612225.1). GTDB lineage: Bacteria > Pseudomonadota > Alphaproteobacteria > Sphingomonadales > Emcibacteraceae > Pseudemcibacter. The sequence continues at coordinate 7,663 of CAJQRG010000033.1, forward strand.
GAGGTAGGTATCATAGAAAGACCGCAGGCACGTGCTCTGCGTACATCCCTATGGTTTGAGTCCAGAATACGTTGATCACCAGTGTAGGAGTGAATTGTTGTCATCATACCTTTTTCAAGCCCAACTGCATCGTTAAGAACCTGCGCTACAGGTGCAAGACAGTTTGTTGTGCAAGAAGCATTTGAAATAATATTATCACCCACCTTGAGCGTGTCGTGATTTACACCGTAAACTATAGTTTTATTAACGCCTGATGCTGGCGAAGATATAATAACTTTTTTGGCACCTGCGTCCAAGTGTGCAGAAGCTTTATCTTTATCAGCGAAGAAACCGGTACATTCATAAACGACATCTACATCAAGTTCTCCCCAAGGAAGGTTGGCCGGGTTACGATCGCAGGTAAAAATAACTTTATCACCATCAACGAACAAAGCGTTTCCTTCGGTATTAACTGCAAATGGGAAGGGCCCATGTACACTATCACGCTTAAGAAGATAAGAATTTGTTTCTAGGCCACCTGGGTCATTAATGGCGACTACCTTTATATCGTCACGCCCACTTTCGTATATACTGCGTAGGGCTAGACGGCCAATTCGACCAAAACCGTTAATTGCGACACGAATTGCCATTATAGTTTTTCTCCAGAAATTAAATTATAATTTTTCTTTGATTAATTTTATTAGATTATTTTTTGTCAAACCAAAATGCTTGTATAGGTCTTTTGCTGGTGCTGATGCACCGAACTCATCTATACCAAGCTTTATGCCGTTACGTCCTACATACTTGTCCCATCCATAAGTAGAACCGGCCTCAATTGAGGCATAAACTTTAGAATTTCCAAGCACATCATTTTGATAATCGAAAGATTGAGTATCAAATTTTTCTGCACAAGGCATGGAAATGATACGTGTACTTATTCCTGTAGCTTCAAGCTCAGTTTGGGCATCAATGGCAATTTCAATTTCTGAACCTGTGGCAATAATGGTAACTTTCGGATTATTGCTAGCTTCAGATATTATGTAGCCCCCCTTAGCAGAAAGATTTTCATCCGTGTGGCTTAAACGAGCTTGCTTAAGCCCTTGACGGGTAAGAACTAAGATTGAAGGGGTCTCTTTATCTTCTAGAGCTGCGAGCCAACATTCAGCAGTTTCAATAGCGTCACAAGGACGCATAACATTGACATTGGGCATAGCACGGAGCGACGCTAGATGTTCGATTGGTTGGTGGGTGGGACCATCCTCGCCAAGACCAATACTATCATGAGACATTACATAAATTACGCGTTGCTTCATGAGTGCGCTGAGGCGAATAGCTGGTCTACAATAATCAGTAAAAACCATAAATGTGCCACCATAGGGCATATATTCACCATGTAGAGCTATGCCATTCATCGTAGCAGCCATGCCAAACTCTCTTACGCCGTAGTACATATACCGGCCTGAAAAATCCCCTGCAGTAATTGGATTAAGATCTTTGGTTAGTGTCATGTTTGAGCCAGTTAAGTCCGCTGACCCTCCTATATTTTCATGCATGATCGGGTTGATTACCTCTAATACCATTTGGGATGCAATCCGAGTTGCTACCCCGACAGGGTTTTCAGCAAGATCTTTTTTATAGGTATTAAGTGCAGGAATAAGATCGTGCGGGAATTCTTTTTTAAGGCGGCGATTGAAGTCTGCTTTAACAGAGCTACTAAGAATATCAAATTTTTCTTTCCAGACTTTTGAGAGGTTTGCACCTTTTAGGCCTGTATCCCGCCAGGTGCTTAAAATGTCACCCGGAATAACAAATGGATCATGTGGCCAGTCAAGAAATTCACGGGCAGCCGCGATTTCATCATCGCCAAGTGGTGCGCCATGCGTTGCGGATGTGCCCCCCTTATTTGGAGCGCCGTAACCGATCGTTGTTTTACAAGCAATCATCGAGGGTCTATCATCATTTTTTGCAGCTTCAATGGCTAATTCCACTGCTTCTACATCATGGCCATCAACAGCTTGCGTGTGCCAGTTTGAAGCCTCAAAACGTTTAAGCTGATTATCAGATACGGTCATGTTGGTGCTACCATCAATACATATACTATTATCATCCCAAAGAACGATAAGTTTGCCGAGCTTTAAATGTCCA
>CAJQRG010000034.1 GCA_905612225.1 Emcibacteraceae bacterium
TGAGGTAATGGAAGGTGTTCGACAAAGCTGCAACCGCCTTCTTATGCAGATATACGGCGTTAATAAAGTAACCTCCGTTCTTACTGCAGAACGCGATGGTACCGGCGAAGCGCCTAAAAAAGGATTTGGTGACAAACGGGCTTTTGGTGGGCATGGCACTCCCCCCCCGCAAGAAGGGCCTGACGGAATTTCAGGCGTTAAACACATAATCGCAGTGGCTAGCGGTAAGGGTGGTGTCGGAAAATCAACCACTTCAATTAATCTAGCTCTCGCGTTTAGTAAGTTGGGGCTTAAGGCGGGAATTTTTGATCTTGATATTTACGGACCAAGCGTGCCGCGGCTGATGGGGCTTACTGATGCAAGACCAAAAAGTCTAGATGACGGAAAAATCACTCCACTTAAAAATCATGATATTATCAGTATGTCTATCGGCTATCTAATGGAAAAAGATCAAGCTACCATATGGCGCGGGCCTATGGTGATGGGTGCCATTCAGCAAATGTTGCGTGATGTGAAGTGGGATCTTTTCGGACCAATCGACGTCTTGGTCCTAGATCTACCACCTGGTACTGGCGATGCACAACTTACTATGGTTCAAAATATTAAATTAGATGGAGCCGTAATTGTTTCCACACCGCAAGACTTAGCACTTATTGACGCTCGTAAAGCTATTACTATGTTTGATAAAACCAAGACAAATATTTTTGGTATTATCGAGAATATGAGCTACTTTATTTGCCCCCATTGTGGTGAGCGTTCAGATATTTTTAGTCACGGCGGCGCTTGCGCAACTGCAAAAGAAAAAAATATGGATTTCCTCGGTTCAATTCCACTTGATATGGATATCAGGGAAAGCTCTGATGGCGGTAAACCAATCGTTATCAGTCAACCCGAAAGCCCACATACAAAAGTCTACGTCGAAATCGCCAGTAAAATTCTGAAAAAACTATAGCAGTCCAAGTGCTTTGAGGCTAGCAACACCTAATTCTGTTCGAAGTCCTGCATCATTAATATTATTCATATCGATATTGAGTGCAAAGGCGTATATTTTTTCATCGCGCTTAATCCAACCTACCCACCAACCAATACCGGGGTCCGTTGATGTTTGCCATCCAGTTTTTACATGTAGTGTATATTCTTCAGTTTTTTGGATTTCTAGAATTTCTGCAATCGCCTCTTGATGCGAAGCCGTAAAATCAAGCTGGCCCCTCGCAAGCTTAGAAATAAATAAAACTTGTTCCATAGCGCTTATTTGAAGTGGTCCATCAAGCCAAAATCTATCAATAAGTAGTCCCAAGTCCATATTTCCGTAATGCAGTTTAGCTATATTACTTTGCATTTGAAATAGATTAATTCGGCGAGCAAGTTCCTGATATATGGGCACATTTGATATCTTAATAGCGTCACGAAGTGACATATCAAGTTCCCATGATTTAATAGGCTGATCCTCGTCCCCGTATGGCAATACCTCATCCACATTCTTTATTGCCCCAACTGATAGTCCTATCAAACTATTAGCTATTTTAAAGGTTGAACCCGGGATATACCTTGTCTTTGCGCGAGCTTGGTTAAAACCAATAAACATATTATTGCTGATATCATAAAGAACAAAAGTTCCCTTTACTTTTTTTTCATCGAATATTATTTTTATATGATTACTGTTAGTCCACTCTGCAGATAATGCCTGAACTGAAAAAAAAACAGTCATAAAAGTAGTTAAGAGGTATTTAAAAATCATAATTTTTCTTCAAGGACATCTATAACTTTTGAAGCTGCATCAGGAATATTTGTCCCAGGACCAAATATTGCTGAAACCCCCACTTTATATAGTTCATCATAGTCATGGGTTGGAATAACCCCACCCGCAACTACTAGAATATCACTTGCTCCTTCAACCTTCAGAGCATTAATTAGACTAGGAATGAGCGTTTTATGTCCCGCTGCCTGAGAAGATACCCCAATGATATGAACATCATTTTCGATTGCTTCGCGTGCTGTTTCAGCAGGTGTCTGGAAAAGTGGGCCCACATCAACATCAAAACCAATATCAGCAAAAGCTGTGGCAATAATTTTTGCTCCTCGATCATGACCGTCCTGACCCATTTTGGCAACTAGTATACGTGGGCGACGTCCCACTTTTTCAGCAAACGCTTGTATTTTATTTTGGATATCCACGTAATTTTTATCCCCTTTATAAGCAGCCCCATAAATACCAGAAATAGATTTTATCTCCGCACGGTGACGGCCAAATACTTCTTCCATGGCATCCGAAATTTCACCAAGTGTAGCACGAGCACGCGCTGCTTCAATGGATTTTTCGAGGAGGTTATCACTTCCTGCAGCAGCCCTAGTCAGCTCTTTGAGGGCAAATTGGCATTTGTCCTCATTACGCTCTTTTCGTAATTTTTTAAGTTTCTTAATTTGTGTTTTCCGCACCGCAATATTATCAATTTTCAAAATATTTATTTCTTCTTCTTCGGCCAAACGATGTTTGTTGACGCCTACAACTGTTTCTTTACCCATATCAACCCGTGTCTGTTTCATGGCCGCAGCTTTCTCGATATCAAGTTTTGGGATGCCCTTGGCAACCGCTTTGGTCATTCCACCAACATCTTCTATTTCAGTGATAATTTTCCAAGCATCTTGAACCAACTGATCAGTCAAGCTTTCAACATAATAAGAGCCCCCAAGAGGATCAACTACATTGGTCAGATTAGCTTCTTCCTGAAGAATAATCTGAGTGTTTCTGGCAATACGTGCAGAAGTATCAGTCGGTAGCGCCATCGCCTCGTCAAAAGAATTTGTATGAAGGGACTGAGTTCCCCCAAATACGCCAGCCATACCTTCGATAGTTGTGCGGATTACATTATTATAGGGATCCTTTTCGGTGAGTGATGCCCCGGATGTCTGACAATGAGTTCTCATCATCATACTTTTCGGGTTCTTAGCACCAAAGTTTTGCATAATTTGTGCCCAAATGGTTCTAGCAGCCCTAAGTTTTGCTACCTCCATAAAAAAATTCATTCCAATAGCAAAAAAGAAACTAAGCCGTGGGGCAAAATCATCAATATCAAGTCCCTTTGCCATGGCAGTTCGCACATATTCCATCCCATTAGCTAGTGTATAGGCAAGCTCCTGAAGTTGATTTGAGCCGGCCTCCTGCATATGATAACCGGAAATAGAGATACCATTATATTTGGGCATTTTTTTCGAAGTGTATTCAATAATATCACCTACAATGCGCATGCTTGGTTCAGGGGGATAAATATAAGTGTTTCTTACCATGAATTCTTTCAGTATATCATTCTGAATTGTTCCACTAAGCTGATCATGCCTGACCCCCTGCTCCTCGGCAGCGACAATATAAAAAGCCAGACATGGAATGACTGCACCATTCATTGTCATAGACACGGACATTTTATCGAGAGGAATACCGTCGAACAGTATTTTCATATCTTCAACACTGTCTACTGCAACGCCAGCTTTTCCAACGTCACCCTCAACACGCGCATGATCACTGTCATAACCTCGGTGGGTTGCCAGATCGAAGGCAATAGATAATCCCATTTGCCCTGCCTCAAGATTTTTGTGATAAAATAAGTTACTTTCTTCGGCAGTGGAAAAGCCAGCATACTGTCTGATCGTCCAAGGTCTGCCGGCATACATAGATCCCCTGATACCACGAGTATATGGGAAAAAACCCGGCAGGTTATCTTTATGAGCAACACCGGCAAGATCATCTACTGTATAAAGCGGCTTAACTACAACTCCTTCAGGGGTTTGCCAATCTAGATCATGTAACGATTTATTTTTTATCTCACCGGAAACTAGCGTACGCCAGTCATCTATAGTTTTTGACTTATGGTCCACAAAAAAATCCCTATATAAGAATTATGTTACTGATGAGTATTATTTTATAGAAAAAATAGGATATCGCAAGAACTTAGGTTATCCG
>CAJQRG010000035.1:0-10000 GCA_905612225.1 Emcibacteraceae bacterium
AATCATGGGTGTTGACCTTGGTACACAAAGTATCAAAGTGATAATTTATTGTCCCAAATCTCTTAAGATTGTCACCGCCACCTCTCAACCGTTAGATTTAATTTCCAAGGAAGATGGTTCCATGGAACAACTATCAGACTGGTGGATTAGTGGTTTTAAAAAGTGTGTGGAAATGATTGATGTAAACACTAGAAAAACTGTTGTTGCAATAGGCGTTTCAGGTCAACAACACGGTTTTGTACCCCTTGGTAAAAATGGTGAAGTTTTGGTGCCAGTTAAGTTATGGTGCGATACAGCAACTGAAGTTGAATGCACAGAAATTATGAATATTATTGGCGGTGAAAAGGAATGTATATCAATTGCAGGTAATCCAATTAGTGTTGGTTATACAGCCTCAAAAATACGATGGCTTAAAAAAAATAACCCAACCGCCTACAAGCAAATGTCGACAATTCTATTGCCCCATGATTACATGAACTTTTACTTGACTGGAAAAAAAGTTATGGAGGCCGGTGATGCATCAGGTACTGGCCTCCTTGATATAAGGAATAAAAAATGGTCCAAACCACTTATCACAGCACTAGATCAAAATAGAGATTTAAGCGCCTGTTTACCAAAAATTATAAAAGCTGATAGCATAGTTGGAATAATTAAACAGGAAGTAGCCAAAGAACTTGGCCTTAACAATCGAGTTATAGTTTCCCCGGGTGGAGGCGATAACATGATGGCTGCCATTGGAACGGGTAATGTTGAAACCGGAAAATTAACTGCTAGTCTCGGCACTTCAGGAACCTTATTTGCTTACAGCGATCACCCAGTAATCGACCCCGAAGGTGAACTAGCATCATTTATGTCCTCAACTGGTGGATGGCTGCCACTACTTTGCAATATGAACTGCACCGTCGCAACCGAGCAGATGCGTAATTTATTCGAAGTAGACCTAACAAAACTGGAACAGTTAGCATCTCGCGTTCCACCTGGTTCAGACGGCGTCATAACCATTCCCTTTTTTAATGGTGAACGAACCCCAGCACTTCCGGACGCTAAGGCCTCTATTTTTGGTCTGGATTGTCACAATACAACAAATGGACACCTTATTCGTTCCACAATGGAAGCTGTAATTTTTAATCTAAAAAATGGCAAAGAGGCCTTCATGCGATGTGGTATGAATTTTACCGAAGTAACTTTAACTGGGGGAGGCAGTAAAAGCGCTTTGTGGCGACAAATGTGTGCCGATATATTAAATTTGCCAGTTCGCGTTCTAATGATTGAAGAAAATGCTGCATTTGGAGCAGCTCTGCAGGCCTATTGGATCTATGAAAAACATAGCGATAACCCGAAATCTATTACACAAATCACTCAAGATCATTTACTTGCAGATGAAAGTAAAAACTGTTTACCAAATGCGTCTACAGTAAAAAAATATGAAAAAGTTTACCAAAATTATCAGACTTTTGTGAAACTAATATCACAACATTACAATTAGAGAGACAAAACCATGAGCAAAGCATTTATCGGAGACAAAGAATATTTCAGCGACATCTCAAAAATAAATTATGAGGGTTCTGAATCTGATAATCCATTGGCGTTTAAATATTATGATGCAAATAAAATAATTGGCAATAAAACGATGAAAGACCATCTTCGTTTTGCTGTTTGTTACTGGCACACTTTTTGTGGCACAGGTGCAGATCCCTTTGGTCCTGGCACACAAATTTTTAAATGGAATGATGCAAAGGATGCTATGACGGCGGCACGACAAAAATTAGATGCCGCATTTGAATTTTTCACTAAACTAGGTGTCCCCTACTATTGCTTTCATGACATTGATATGGCGCCAGTTAGTAATAATGTCATTGAGCAGGAAAGAAACCTCGCAGCCATTGTCGCACTTGCAAAAGAACGCCAAAGTGAAACGGGAATAAAACTACTATGGGGTACAGCAAACGTATTTAGTAACCCGCGCTACATGAATGGCGCATCAACCAACCCCGACTTTGAAGTTCTAACCCATGCAGCAGCACAAGTTAAGAATGCAATAGATGCGACAATTGAACTTAACGGTGAAAATTATGTCTTTTGGGGTGGTCGAGAAGGTTATATTTGCCTTCAAAATACAAATACAAAACGAGAACTTGAACATTTAGCAGAGTTTCTAAGAACTGCACGCGATTACGGCCGCGCTAATGGATTTAAAGGAAACTTCTTAATTGAACCAAAACCAATGGAGCCTACCAAGCATCAATATGACTTTGATGCTCAAACTGTAATCGGGTTTCTGCGTCATCACGGTCTCGAAAAAGATTTTAAATTGAATATTGAAGCCAACCACGCAACACTAGCTGGTCATACCTTTGCGCATGATTTACAAATGTGTACCGATGCAGGTATGCTCGGCAGTATTGATGCTAACCGAGGTGACCACCAAAATGGTTGGGATACCGATCAATTTCCAATTGATATGTATGATGCTGTGCATGGGATGATGGTTGTTCTTGAAAGTGGTGGCCTTGGCTGTGGTGGCCTGAATTTTGATGCAAAAACCCGACGCGAAAGCACCGATATGGAAGATATTTTTATAGGTCATATTGGCGGTATGGATTCTTTCGCTCGAGGTCTTGAAATAGCTAATAGGATCCTTGTAGAGAGCCCATTATCAGCACACAAATTAGCCCGTTATTCTAGTTTTGATAGCGGTAAAGGGGCAGAATTTGAAGCTGGGAAACTATCGCTTACCGATCTACGTGATATAGCAGTCAAAAATGGGGAACCCCTCAGCATCAGTGGTAAACAGGAATGGTACGAGAATGTAATTAACCAGTACCTACTTAACATGAAGTAAATACAAAAAATCACCGATAGAAATGATCTACTTTATTTTACTAACGTAATCACTTACCATTTTTTTCACTTCCTTTCTCATCATTAACATACATAAAAGGTTTGGCAGCGTGCTTAAAACTACAGTTATTGCTGCAATGGTCCATATAATAGTTGTATCAGCAAAAGATGCTAAAAAGAACCCTGTGAGATAGACTAAACGAAAGGGTAAAATAGCTTTTATTCCAAATAAATAAACAACGCAACGGTTACCATAGTAGGACCAGGCAACGGCTGTAGAAAAGGCAAATAGAGTTAATGAAATTGCTACAATATATTTACCACCTTGACCGAGAAAACTTTTGGTAAATGCTATACTAGTTAAAGCGGCAGAATGAACTAGGGATTTCCCTTTAACTACTATATCACCATCATCTAGATCACCAAGTGTAACAGATAGCTTTCCAGTATAATGTTGCAATCCATTTATTCCTTGGTCTTTATAAAAAACTACGTCCTCCGCAACAGATCGAGCATTTATTATCGTAACATTCAAAGTAGTCATCTTACCATTTAATATATTAATTTCACTGGAATATTCTCTAATTTTATTATCATCTAAAAAGTTTATATATTTATATAACTCACTCTTATCCGCCCTATCCTTATCTGAGTATTTCCCTTCAATAATAGCAAAGTCAGATTTTTGAAAAGTATTTTGATGTTTTTCAATCCAAACGCCAGATGATAGAATTACAAGACCAGTAAGTGTACAAATCATTATTGTGTCAATAAATGGCTCTAACAGTGCTACAATACCTTCAGACACAGGTTCTTCTGTTATCGCCGAAGCATGGGCTATAGCAGCCGCACCCTGGCCAGCCTCATTTGAAAACAACCCCCTGTTAACACCTCTATTAAACGCAAATGCGAACGTAGCGCCGAGGAAACCCCCTAATGCAGAACTTCCCACAAAAGCATCTGAGAAAATTGAAATAAAAGACGGAATAATACTATTATAATTTGTAATAATTACAGCACCTGCACCAACTATATAAAGTATCGCCATTGCCGGTACAACCTTTGAAGCGAAGTTAGCTATGCGCGTCACACCACCAATAATAACAAGTCCTAATAGGATAGTTGCTATTACACCAGTCAACATTTCATTAATGTCAAAAGTTTCACGGAGAACCTGTGCCATATTATTAACTTGTGGCATACTACCTGAACCCATCGAGGTGATGGCAATCGTTAAAGCAAATAGTATACCTAGAGGTTTCCAATTAAGACCATTATCCATCACATACATCGGTCCGCCAGAAACTGTACCATCTTCAACTGTTACACGGTATTTATGAGAAAGACTTACCTCCACAAGCTTTGTTGTCATTCCGACAAAAGCAGTTACAAGCATCCAAAATATTGCTGCTGGCCCACCCAAGTAAACAGCTAAGCCAACGCCACCAATGTTCCCAGTTCCAATTGTTCCAGATAGAGCCATCGACATGGCTTGAAAATGAGATGTTTCGCCTATAGCTTTACTCTCAACCTTAGGGCGAAAAAGAACATTCCAGGCATGTTTAAATAACCTAATTTGAGGAAATCTAAGGTAAATAGAAAAAAATAATCCCACACCAAGTAATATAAAAGGAAACCAGGGGGCACTGCCTAACAAACTATCGATTGAGATTAGAAAATCGTTTAATTCCACTTTTTACTCCCTAGAAAGTTAATTACGTTTCTTTTTAATCTTATAGTTATTCGTTTACATAGCAATATTCATGATTTTTTGGGATATTTTTTCATAAAAAAAGCCCTAACCACATTGGCCAGGGCTTTAATTTGGTTGCGGGGGTGGGGTTTATCCGACCTTTTATCCGTTCGAATAATTTGTAACCGATAGCTTCTTCCAGATTTTGTAAAAGTTTACTAACGGCAGGTTGGGTTAAATTAGGGCGTCTGCTGCATTCGTTGTTCTATATTGTGGTAATTATATTAGTATGGGCGCCAGGGAATTTTACCATCTTTTTCTCTAAGGAATTTAGCATCAACTTCTTTATACCAAGAGAGTAGCATCGATTTCATTTGCAGGGCTTTCTCTGGAAGCTCTGCCGATAAATCATTCTTTTCTTCCGGATCACTCATCAGGTTATATAAATGATATTGGCCATCTTCTAATCGTTGGATAAGTTTATAGTCACCTAACCTTACAGCGGATGCGGGCATACCTCCTTGATTACTATAGTGAGGGTAATGCCAGTAAAGTGGCATCTCTGTACTATTAACCTCGCCTTTAATTTTTGAAACTAAGCTTTGTCCATCGACATCTGTTTTTCTTTCTCCTGAAATTTCCATAATGGTTGGAAATAAGTCAAGGCCAGTCACCGCTGCAGAATTAGTATACCCCGCTTTGCCAACGCCCGGCCAACGGACTAAAAATGGTACCCGTATGCCTCCTTCATAGATCCAACCTTTACCACCTCTAAATGGAAGATTGCTGGTTGGTGAACCTTCAGATGTTGATAACCCACCATTATCAGAAGTAAAGAATACTATTGTATTATCTGCCAAACCAGATTTTTCAAGCTGAAGCATTACCTGGCCAATGTTCTGGTCCATATGCTCTACCATCGCTGCATAGGTAGGATGAGTTTGATTTTGACGTACGGTGCGAATTTCTTCCACGGGCCAAATTTGTTCCTCTTCGATATAAGTACCGACTAAATCTTTTCTTGCTACCAATTCATCATATTTAGCAATCGTCTCTTTAGGAGCGTTTAAGGGAACATGAACTGTATAATAAGAGAGAACCATTAGAAATGGATCATCTTTAGAACTAAAGTCGTCCAACAGCGCAATAGCGTCGTTGCTCAGTCGTTCAGTCAAATATTCACCGTCCACACCATCAATCAGTCTAGGATTGTTGTGTGGTGCGAAATATCCATCACCGAGCGTTGCATTAGTTCCTCTTGGCGAACCGCTCCAAAACCCGCCAACATTGATGTCAAACCCTTGGTGTTCTGGCCAATATTTTTCATTGTGTCCTAAATGCCATTTCCCCAAAAATGCGGTTTTATAACCTTTAGGTTTTAGCGCTTCCGCTAAAGTAATTTCTTCAGTGGGCATATGTTGTATATCCTTAGCCCATTTATACATTTCCGCTCGACCTTGACCTTCTTCATTATGGAACCAATCGGTTGCATTTATTCGCGCCGGATGACGGCCCGTCATAAGTCCAACACGGGCAGGACTACAAACTGGACTGGCAGAATAATTTTGACTAAATCGCACACTTTGTTCTGCAAGTTTTTGCAAATTTGGCGTCTGGTAAAATGTATTTGGGTTGTTTGGTGATATATCCATTTGTCCCAAATCATCGACTATGATTATCAGAAAGTTCCATTTTTTTTCTTTCGCCTGTACCGGCACAGTTAATAGCACTGCGGCCAGCAACAACATTGAAACCCATCCCTTATTCTTATGCATCATTTCAATTCCCAAAATATTTACTTTAACACACTAACAGCACTCCTGATAAGTATCTACTTGAATGTCTGCTTTGGGTCGAAAGCGGACTCTCAGATTTATGCACTGGGTCACCGTTTGAGCTTATGTCCGAACCTTTATTTGGAATATAATGAGGCTAGCAGATATTTTTTAAAAAAAATTTCAAATCGGTTTTCTACTTACAAACAACTCTGCCGAATCCATCAACTAAATAAAGTTGCTCAGCTGCGTAACTTAGTATTCCGTAGGATACCAGTTCCTAAAATAGCGCAAATCCGATTTGTTCGTCTGTTTTAGTATTAATAGCGGCTGAGGGACACCTTTTCTCACAAAGGGGGGTACCCAAGGGGTGGGGTCACGAGATGGCAATTTAGAGATTCGGCTACTTTTTTACATTAAAGCATTTCAAAAGCGGCAATGAACGCGGCAATGAACGCGCCAATTTCTAGAATGGCTAAATATTAGATAAAATAAAATCCAGCTAAGTCATTGACCTAACTGGCTTTAATTTGGTTGCGGGGGTTGGATTTGAACCAACGACCTTCAGGTTATGAGCCTGACGAGCTACCGGACTGCTCCACCCCGCGTTAATTATTTTATTTTATAGGTTTTTTTACAAAAGCATACAAAAAAACCGCCTTTTCGGGCGGTTGTTTGGTCTTTGGCATTGTGAAGGGTTCATTATCCTTAATAGATCTGGCGACGACCTACTCTTCCGCGCCTTAAGACGAAGTACCATCGGCACTAAGACCTTTCACTTCCGGGTTCGGGATGGGACCGGGTGGGACAATCTTGTTATAACCACCAGATCAATTAAGGATAATAAATGTCTAATTTATGTGTAACGAGCATATGCTCTGAGATTTAATATTTTAATCTCTGTTCATGATGAGATTTCAAGTCGATCGAGTAATTAGTACTGGTCAGCTTCACACATTACTGTGCTTCCACATCCAGCCTATCAACGTGGTGGTCTTCCACGGCTCTTAAGGGAGAATTTATCTTGAGGGGGGCTTCCCGCTTAGATGCTTTCAGCGGTTATCTCTTCCACACATAGCTACCCTGCAATGCTGCTGGCGCAACAACAGGTCCACCAGAGGTGTGTCCATCCCGGTCCTCTCGTACTAGGGACAGCTCCTCTCAATTCTCCTACGCCCACGGCAGATAGGGACCGAACTGTCTCACGACGTTCTAAACCCAGCTCACGTACCTCTTTAAATGGCGAACAGCCATACCCTTGGGACCTGCTCCAGCCCCAGGATGAGATGAGCCGACATCGAGGTGCCAAACAACGCCGTCGATATGGACTCTTGGGCGTTATCAGCCTGTTATCCCCGGCGTACCTTTTATCCGTTGAGCGATGGCCCTTCCACGCGGGACCACCGGATCACTATGACCGACTTTCGTCTCTGCTCGACTTGTCAGTCTCGCAGTCAGGCAGGCTTATGCCATTGCACTCTCACAGTTGATTTCCGACCAACCTGAGCCTACCATCGCGCGCCTCCGTTACTCTTTAGGAGGCGACCGCCCCAGTCAAACTACCCACCATAGAGGGTCCCAGACCCGGCTTCACGGGTCGTGGTTAGATAATAGACAGGATAAGGGTGGTATTTCACATTGTGGCTCCACAGCTACTGGCGCAACTGCTTCAAAGCCTCCCACCTATTCTACACATAACATATCCATTATCACTCTAAAGCTATAGTAAAGGTGCACGGGGTCTTTCCGTCTAACCGCGGGTACCCCGCATCTTCACGGGGAATTCAATTTCACTGAGTCGATGTTGGAGACAGTGGGGAAGTCGTTACGCCATTCGTGCAGGTCGGAACTTACCCGACAAGGAATTTCGCTACCTTAGGACCGTTATAGTTACGGCCGCCGTTTACTGGGGCTTCAATTCAGTGCTTGCACACCTCCTTTTAACCTTCCAGCACCGGGCAGGCGTCAGACCCTATACGTCGTCTTGCGACTTCGCAGAGCCCTGTGTTTTTAGTAAACAGTCGCCACCCCCTGGTCTGTGCCCCCTCATAAAAGTTGCCTTCTATGAGGGCCTCCTTCTCCCGAAGTTACGGAGGCAATTTGCCGAGTTCCTTCAACATCGTTCTCTCAAGCGCCTTGGTATTCTCTACCTATCCACCTGTGTCGGTTTGGGGTACGGTCTATAATGATGAGGCTATTTCCTGGGACAGTTTCACAGCCCTTCCAATCCAGTAAGGAAGAACTATATACACCATCCGTCACTTCTCATCAGGCCCAGTAATATTAAACTGAGTTCCCATCGACTACGCCTTTCGGCCTTGCCTTAGGGACCGGCTAACCCTGCGCAGATTAACTTTACGCAGGAACCCTTGGATTTTCGGCGAGAGTGTCTCTCACACTCTTTATCGTTACTCATGCCAACATTCGCGCTTCTGATACCTCCAGAGCCTCTCGCGAGTACTCCTTCACAGGCTTACAGAACGCTCCGCTACCACTTGATACATAGTATCAAATCCGAAGCTTCGGTGCATGTCTTTAGCCCCGTTACATCTTCGCCGCAAGATGGCTATTAGACCAGTGAGCTGTTACGCTTTCTTTAAAGGGTGGCTGCTTCTAAGCCAACCTCCTGGTTGTTTTGGCCTTCTCACATGCTTTCCCACTTAGACATGACTTTGGGACCTTAGCTGTCGGTCAGGGCTGTTTCCCTCTCCACTACGGACCTTAGCACCCGTAGTGTGTCTGCCGGATATTACTCAACGGTATTCGGAGTTTGGTTAGAATTGGTAAGACTCGCGTCCCCCGCATCCATCCAGTGCTCTACCCCCGTTGGTATTGATCCGACGCTCTACCTAAATAGATTTCGCGGAGAACCAGCTATCTCCGAGTTTGATTGGCCTTTCACCCCTAGTCACAGGTCATCCCCTCATTTTTCAACATAAGTGGGTTCGGTCCTCCAGTGCATGTTACTGCACCTTCAACCTGCCCATAACTAGATCACTCGGTTTCGGGTCTAATACATCATACTAAATCGCCCTATTAAGACTCGCTTTCGCTTCGCCTACACCTATCGGCTTAAGCTTGCATGATAAATTAAGTCGTTGGCCCATTATACAAAAGGTACGCGGTCACACCATATAGGTGCTCCCACTGATTGTAAGCATACGGTTTCAGGATCTATTTCACTCCCCTTATCGGGGTGCTTTTCACCTTTCCCTCACGGTACTTGTTCACTATCGGTCGAATAGGAGTACTTAGGCTTGGAGGGTGGTCCCCCCATGTTCAGACAGAATTTCACGTGTTCCGCCCTACTCGAGGACTGGAAAACAATTTACTTATACGGGACTATCACCCACTACGGTTGCACTTTCCATTGCATTCTAATTTTTGTTAACCAGCCACTGGCCTGGTCCGCGTTCGCTCGCCACTACTAACGGAGTCTCGGTTGATGTCCTTTCCTTCAGGTACTAAGATGTTTCAGTTCCCTGAGTTCGCTTCCCTAACCTATGTATTCAGTTAGGGATGACTATAAATAGCCGGGTTTCCCCATTCGGAAATCGTCGGATCAAAGCTTTTTCGCAGCTAACCGACGCATATCGCAGCGTAACACGTCCTTCATCGCCTCTATTCGCCAAGGCATCCACCATATGCTCTTATTATACTTGAGATCTTCACCATGCACAGAGATTAAAAT
>CAJQRG010000036.1 GCA_905612225.1 Emcibacteraceae bacterium
AACAAGTAGAACTAAAGATCCGTATAAAATATTTGAGAAGTGGGTTACAGACATTTCATTTTTATTTAGCCTAGCCGCCTTCGTTTTCGAGGGCTTAATGGACTTTTTAAATATACCAAGCATCCGTCACCATAATTTTTACCTAAAGGATAATAAGGAAATGGCAGAATAAAAAACTAATTCTAATGATTAGTTTTCTTTTTTATTTTAATTACCTAAACGTCCAAATTAGCAACACTCAGGGCATTATCTTGAATAAATTCCCGACGAGGCTCAACCACATCTCCCATTAACTTCGAGAATATTTCATCTGCAGTATCAGCATGGCTAACTTTTACCTTAAGTAGGCTTCGAGCGTCTGGATCAAGAGTTGTTTCCCAAAGTTGACCTGGGTTCATCTCACCCAGACCTTTATAACGTTGGATAGAGAGCCCTTTGCGACCATAATGAATGATATATTTTAAGAGTTCACTCGGTAAATTAATATCTGTACTCTCTTCTTTGCGAGTAATAGCAGAAGTGGTAACAAAAATTTCCGCCCTCGCCGCAGCTGACTCATTAAGTTTACGAGCCTCAGCAGAAGCAATAAGCGCTGCATCAAATTGGTAAATATCTTTAATTCCGCGAATTTCCTGAATAAACACCACTCCATCACCCTCAGTATCCAAGCTTGCACTCCAATTATCCTCGCCAATACCTGCGCGCGCATTAAGACGCTCCGTAACTTTAGCCAAAACCTTCTCAGCCCCATTCCCCTTGACTAAAATATCCTCCGTAAGAGAGCCAAGTACCGCAAGTTCCTCAAGAATCTCTTTATTATAACGGTTAGATACATGGTCAAGAACACGATTTACTCTTCGAGTATTTTCTACCAGGTCAACAAGGTCATTGCCTGCAATCTGTGTGCCATCGCCTAAAGTCAACATCATTTCTTCAAGTGTCTGAGAAATCAAGTAGTCTTCAAGGGCAGGGTCATCCTTCAGATAAACCTCAGATTTTCCACGACTTACCTTATAAAGAGGTGGCTGAGCTATATAGAGATAACCCTTTTCAAGAAGCTCCGGCATCTGGCGATAAAAGAAGGTAAGCAGTAGGGTCCGGATATGTGCACCATCGACGTCAGCATCAGTCATTATGATCACTTTATGGTAACGTAATTTTTCAATATCAAAGTCTTCTCGACCAATCCCAGTACCTAGTGCAGTGATTAGTGTACCAATTTCCTGAGACCCGAGCATACGATCAAAACGGGCACGTTCCACATTAAGAATTTTACCTTTTAGAGGCAGTATTGCCTGGTTTTTACGATGGCGGCCTTGCTTGGCACTACCACCCGCACTATCCCCTTCCACTATAAATATTTCTGCTTTCTCAGGGTTGCGTTCCTGACAATCCGCAAGCTTTCCGGGTAACGAAGAAATATCAAGCACTCCCTTGCGTCTTGTAAGGTCTCGCGCTTTACGGGCTGCTTCTCGAGCAGCTGCTGCTTCACAAATTTTTCCAATAATGATTTTTGCTTCTGCAGGATGCTCTTCAAACCATTGACCAAGTTTTTCATTTAGCAGACTTTCAACTACAGGGCGGATCTCAGACGACACAAGCTTATCTTTAGTTTGAGAAGAAAACTTAGGATCAGGTACTTTAACACTAAGCACACAAGTAAGCCCCTCGCGACTGTCATCACCAGAAATTGATACTTTTTCACGTTTAGCAATCCCCATGGTAGTTGCATAACTATTTATTGTTCGGGTTAATGCTCCGCGAAAGCCCGCTAAATGGGTGCCGCCATCCCGCTGAGGAATATTATTCGTAAAACAAAGAACATTTTCATGATAGCTATCATTCCACTGCAGGGAACATTCAAAAATTACGTCATCTTTTTCACCTATAACTGTAATTGGTGCTCCGATTAGTGCCGTTTTATTTCTGTCGAGGTACTCAACATAAGCTTCAATTCCACCCTCGTAATAGAGCTCAACTTCTTCGTGGTCGCTCGTGCGATGATCCTGAACAATAATACGCACCCCCTTATTAAGAAACGCCAACTCTCGAAAACGATGCCTAAGCGTATCAAAACTAAACTCTACATTTGTAAATGTTTTTGTTGATGGCTTAAATGTTACCTGTGTACCAGTTTTTCCCGGCGTATCTCCAATAACCACAAGGTCTTCGAGAGGCTCGCCGCCTTCAAAGCGCATGAAATGCTCTTTATCATTCCGCCAAACGCGCAACTCAAGAAAATCAGAGAGCGCATTTACAACCGAAACACCAACGCCATGAAGCCCCCCAGAGACTTTGTAACTATTACTATCAAACTTTCCGCCCGCGTGAAGCTGGGTCATTATTACCTGTGCCGCAGAAACTCCCTCTTCCTCATGAATATCAACTGGAACCCCACGGCCATTATCAGTAACTGAGATCGATCCTTCAGCATTCATAGTTACTAAAACCTTATCACAGTAACCAGCAAGACTTTCATCAATAGCATTATCAGAAACCTCAAAAACCATGTGATGAAGCCCCGTACCATCATCAGTATCACCTATATACATTCCGGGTCTTTTTCTTACTGCATCAAGACCTTTAAGAACTTTAATGCTGTCAGCACTATAATCTTCAGCGCCCAAGCTAGCATCTTTAGTTTCTGTTGGTTCAGACATGAATTTTCGTCCTTTTCTTAATCAAAGTTATTACTTATGTATTATAACACACAACTACGTATCTACCTCTATTTTTCCGTCAGAAAAGTGAAAAAATTTTACAGTGTTTTCCATTTGCTCAAAAAGGGATTTATCCGTTCCCGTCAACCAAACCTGTGAGCCTATGTCACGAAGTTCTTCAAATAAATACCCTCGCCGGGTCTTGTCAAGATGGGCCGCTACTTCATCAAGCAACAACAAGGGCGGCGCGCCAAATTGCGTTGCGCTGAGGCGCGCGCTAGCAAGAGTTATACCAATTAAAAGTGCTTTTTGTTCTCCTGTCGAACACAAGTCCGCCAGCATGTTTTTTTCGGCATGCCTAACCAACAAGTCCGATTTATGAGGCCCTATAGAAGTCCTTCCAGATTTACTGTCATAACTTCGTGTCGAAAATAGTCGTTCGCAAAATGTGCGCTCTACTTCGAGTGCCGGCCTGTGGCCCAGTTCCTCTTCAAGCTCCCCGCTAATTGAAAGTACCGCTGTCGGAAATGCTGACTGGCTCTCCTGGATTGCCTGCGATAGCTTACTAAGCGCATCAAGTCGTGCTGCCGCAACTGCCACCCCATGCTCAGCCATACGTTTTTCCAAACTTGTAAGCCAGATTTGGTCTGCATTTTTTTCGCTTAACAACCGACCTCGCTCCCGCATTACTTTTTCGTATACGTTAACTTCACGCGTATGACTTGGATAATATGCTGCTACCAAGCGATCAAGAAAACGACGCCTGCCTGATGACGCCTCTATAAACAACCTATCCATTTGCGGAGTAAGCCAGGCTACCTGCAACACATCTCCAAAGGCCAATGGGCTCGATAGGGCTTCTCCATCAATCCTACCTATTCTGCGGTCCGCAGATGTCTCTGATGCAAGTTCATGCCGGGGTTGCAGACCACTCCCGAGTTGCCGTTCGCCGTTTGGAGTTATCACCCGACCAGAAACTGCCCAAGGTAGATTTGATCCAATGAGGTTAACATCAGATAATTTAGCCCTTCTCAATCCCCTACCCGGTGACAAAAATGACAAAGCCTCGAGTAAATTGGTCTTACCAGCACCATTAGCTCCAACCAGGACAACTGAATTTGACCCTACATTTAACTCCATACTTTCATATGATCTGAAGTTACTCAGTAACAAACGGTCCACATAAAGTACGAGTGCCTTCGCTGAGGGCAAAACACTCTTATTATTTTTAATGATTTGCAAATTCGATAAATGACTCAAACGAAATACACACTACACCCTCATCGGCATGAGAACATACAGCGCACCTTCATCGGTTAGGTCCTTTAAGATCGTTGGCGCTGCAGCATCAGCAAAAGCCACTTGAACCACATCACCCTCAATTTGAGCAAGTATATCAAGCAGGTATCGCGAATTAAAGCCAATTTCCATATCATCGGATTCATAGCTAACAGAAAGCTCCTCGGTGGCCGTACCGTGCTCGGGACTATTAACGGACAACTTAAGCTGTCCAGCCCCCATAGCCAACTTAACAGACCTTGTTTTATCTGTTGATATAGTTGACACACGATCTACAGATTCCGCAAGAACCTTGCTATCTACCTCCATATTTTTATCATTTCCGTCAGGGATTACGCGCGTATAATCTGGGAAGGTTCCATCAATGAGTTTAGATGTAAGAACAATATCAGCAAAACTAAAGCGAATTTTCGTATCCGATAAGCTGACCTCCACTTCACCCTCATATTCATCTATAAGCTTTCTAAGTTCACCAACTGCCTTTCGCGGAACGATAATACCCGGCATGTCCGCAGCACCTTCCGGCTGATCCATATCAAAACGAGCTAGCCTATGCCCATCAGTAGCAACGCCGCGAAGTACGTTCTCACCATTATCATCGGTAGCTGCGTGAAGGTAAATACCATTGAGGTAGTAACGAGTTTCTTCCGTTGAAACCGCAAAGCGAGTTTTGTCAATAAGCCGCTTTAGGTTTACCCCTGTCACCTTAAAACTCACGGGAAGCTCCCCCTCGGACATCACAGGAAAGTCTTCTCGCGGAAGACAGGAAAGAGTAAACCTTGAGCGCCCCGCACTTATAGAAAGTCTGCTACTATCCAAATCATAGTATAGTTCAACTTGCGATCCATCTGGAAGCTTTCTAACAATATCATAGAGTGTGTGGGCCGGAGCAGTAATGCCACCAGGCTCTTGGGTTTCAACTGCAACACTCTCGCCAATGGCTATATCAAGATCCGTTGCAGCAAGGTTTAGACGGCCGTCTTCACCCTCAAGCAAAACATTCGACAGAATAGGAATAGTGTTTCTACGCTCAACGACACTTTGAATGTGCCCTAAAGATTTAAGTAATTCACCTCGTTCGATATTCAATTTCATTTGATAATTTCACGCTTCATATTTATTATAATTTTGACCCAAGACTTAGATAGCCCGATTGATATTTTTTAATTTATCTGAGAAACAGATTACCATAATTAGACATGAGGTCAATGGCTTTTTCACCGCATTCCTGCCGAGTCGCATTATATTTTAAACTAAAATTAAAAGCACTTAAACAGAGCGCTAAATTTATGTACTAAACATTCTCTCTAGGTGTAAAATATCTTCGTCTAGAACACTGTCCATCTGGCGTAGTTCATCTATACGTTTAACTGCATGCATCACGGTTGTATGATCTCGGCCTCCAAATTTACGGCCAATAGACGGCAGGGACTTTGAAGTCAAATGCTTACAAAGATACATAGCAACCTGCCTTGGGCGAGCGACTTGACGGGCCCGTCGCGCAGAAAGGAGATCAGAAAGTTTAATGTTAAAGTAGTCAGCTACTCGCCGTTGAATTTCATCTGCCGTTACACGCCGATCATTAGCCCGTAATAAATCCTGCAAAACCTCTTGGGTCATATCCAGCGTTATTGGCCTCCCAATCAGCGTTGAATGAGCGACCATTCTGTTAAATGCACCCTCAAGCTCGCGAACGTTCGAACTGATCCGACGGGCAAGGAATTCAAGTACCTCACTTTGAATTTCAACTTCTGGTACGCCATTTGCTTTTTGCTGTAAAATTCCAAGCCTAAGTTCATAGTCAGTTGGATGAATATCAGCAACTAGACCCCACCCAAGTCGTGAACGAATTCGCTCCTCAACTCCATCAAGGTTTGATGGCGAGCGATCCGCCGACAGTACCACCTGACGGTGGTGGTCAATGAGCGCATTAAAAGTATGAAAAAATTCTTCCTGAGTCGAATTTTTATTAGCAATAAATTGAAGGTCATCAATCATCAATAAATCCACGTTACGGAATTTCTTTTTAAAAGACATGGTATCCTTATAACGAATTGAAGAGACAAACTGATACATAAACTGTTCAGCAGACAAATAAACGACCTTACGTTCCGGAAAATATTCACGGTTAGCCCAGGCAATAGAGTGCATCAGGTGTGTTTTTCCCAAACCAACCCCGCCATGCAAAAAAAGAGGGTTAAAATTAACATCCTTATTTTCAGCAACTCGTCGGGCTGCAGCATAAGCGAGCTCATTTGATTTACCCACCACAAAGCTTTCAAAGGTAAAGCGCGGATCAAGAAGTGCACCAAACTGGTCATCTCGGATAATTTTGACCTGCTCGGTCGACGCATAATCAGATGTTTTTTTGAAAGGTTTTTCAGAAGAGTTGGCAGGCACCGCAGTGTGGTCCAGACCTTTATGTCCAGAAAGCACCATTATTTCAATATCATTAACATTGCCATTAACCTTAATCCAGGCACTTTTTATACGTTCAGAAAAATTTTCCATAATCCAATTACGCATAAAACGTGTCGGCGCAGCCATCACAGCGCAACCATCTTCAATATTGACGAGTGCAAGAGGTCTGATCCAGCTTTTATAACTACTTTCGTCAAAGTCTGATCGCAAATAGTCCAGAACCGATCCCCATTGCGCATCCATGGTTTCTTTTAATATTACTTTTTCTGGGTCTTGCTGAATTACTTTTTTTTTCATTTAAATTATTTCTTCATCTTAAAAATTATTACTAATTAATGTTTCCACGGAAGGTTCCGTCCCTGCCACCCTGTTTTTCTGCCACGGTGGCCAAATTCATCCGGCATGCCTTCGAAACCTTCCAATATATTATAACTATGCTTAAAGCCCCCTTCAGTAGCCGCTATAGCCGCGCCAACTGATCTGACCCCCCCTCGGCATAAAAAATAGATGGGCGTATCTTTATTTGGAACAGCCTGAATAAGCTCAGATAGAAAAGCTGTATTTGGCACCCCGTCAGGGAAGCTAACCCACTCAATTAAAATATTATTCTTAAAAGAGCCTGATAAATCAGCAACACCAACGCATTTCCATTCAGCAAGTGTGCGGACATCAACTAACACTGCACATTTATCTTGAGAAAGCAGGTCCCAGGCCTCCTTAGGCGTAACATCACCTTTATACTGTCCGGTCATATTTGGCATTCCCTCTATTAAACTTCATATTTCCATCATTGATTGAATATTCTAAAAACAAAGATCCTTCACCCTGCAAAATTAATTTCGCAGGGTGACGCCCCTATTGATGTCAATAAATTCTTATGTAATTAAACTACTCATCATATTGCAATCATGCAATATGGCTCGCGCCAAAAAGTTAAAATAAAATACTATTCTATGTCTTAAACTTAGCTAGCCATACTAGATGTAGTAGGTCAGTAATATAGAAAAAAAACAAATTCTAATTTAGGAGAACATAAGAAGAATATCAGTAATATAGATAATAAAAAAAAAGCCAAACCGACTGTGGTTTGACTTTTTTTGGTTAATTATTGTGTTAACCGGAACTTTATTCTTGCGAATCGTTACTAACTCTAATGCGACTCGAAATTATCTTTGTAAGGAACTTTAGCTCAGAGCTTTCACTCGTTTAGAAAGGCGTGAAACTTTACGGGAAGCTGTCTTCTTATGAAAAATGCCCTTGGTTACCCCGCGCATCAATTCAGGCTGTGCCGCTTTAAGAGCAACCTTCGCTTCATCAGCATTACCTGCTTCAACAGCGAGTTCAACTTTTTTTACAAATGTACGAATTCGACTACGGCGTGCCTTATTAATATCTTCACGCGCTGCATTACGCCGCACTCTTTTCTTAGCTTGTAATGTATTAGCCATTTTTTTATTCCTTTAGCGACCGTATTCTCAAAACTGCATTTATTTTTAAATTAGCAGGAGAACCACTATCCTCAAATAATTATCAAGTTTTCTCTAATTCGTGGCTTATAGACATGCCGTCACCATTGGTCAACAAGCTTTTCATATATTTAGCCCGATTAACCTAATTAATCCTAATTTTTCTTCTTTTGTGCTCAATTACGACTGACCTCTCTGCATTGTGGGCCAAGGGGAATTTTCAAACACTGTTAAAGCCGATCATTTTTCGTAAAAAACTACTCCAACAAGCGAATCGTCCCTTAGTCTCACTCTAATGACAATCAATTTGGCATAAGCGAATAGTTAATGATTGTTTTATTGACCATCACAGAGATATCAAGAAGTAAATTTTCTGTCCCTCTGGTCGCATTGATGCAAAAAGCTAAGCTTAAGTCACAAGAAGCAGACTGATCAACACTCCATTCAAGAGACGGTAGCGCCATATTATAATATTTATGAACATCCTTGGCAGCATTTGTTCCACTAGCTTCAGCATATATAATGCGCCCTCCAGGAGTATCAAAAAGCATTGAACCTTCACTATTTTCTGTCAGCCCATCCATTAAGGGTATGGCCATATATCTAAGCATATCATTTTCTTGAGCAATCAAAGCAATAGGTGCCATCAAAAGAGCCAGTATTACAGATATATATAATTTTGCTGATTTCAACATATTATTAGCCTACTTATTTCTGACACTCAGAGCAATAAAATGTTGATCTACCACCCTGATTAATTCTCTTGATCTCCCCTGGGCAGTCCTTATTTTTACAGTATTCCCCTTCACGGCCATAACAAACAAATTGGTGCTGAAAGTACCCAAGATCTCCATCCGCACCAACAAAATCCTTGAGGCTAGAGCCTCCCGCCTCGATGGCACGATTAAGGACGTCTCTAATAATTACAACTAGCTGCTCCACATTATTAATACTGAGGTCTAATGCTTTTTTAATAGGCGATATTCGCGCTATATTGAGGGCCTCACAAACATAAATATTACCAAGCCCAACAACAACACTCTGGTCAAGAAGATTTATTTTTATCGCAGATTTTTTAATCTTCAGCTTCTCCTTTAAATAAGCCCCATTAAATTCATTTCCCAGGGGCTCTACGGCCATTTTCTTAAAAAGTTTATGGTCTTCGAGCTCATCCTGAGCACACAGTGTGACAAGACCAAAACGCCGCGGGTCATTATAAATTATCCACTCGCCCTGGTCCGTTTCAAAGATAACATGATCATGCTTTTCAAATGGGGTATTATCTATTTTTCGAACGGTGAATTTACCGGACATTCCAAGGTGGCAAATAATTATATCACCGCTATCTAATGGCATTTGCAGATATTTTGCTCTGCGATCAACAGAAAGGACGCGACAGCCAATTATTCTTTTTTCAAAATCATCTGGAATAGCAATACGGATTTTATTTCGTCGTTTAATGACGCCTACGATTTTATTTCCTTTTAACGAAGGAATGAGGCCACGTCTGGTAGTTTCTACTTCTGGTAATTCAGGCATTTATTTTGTAACTCTGTTTATTCTTAAGGCGTTTCTACTGGAACAGAATGCAACACTGCGCTATGTTCCGCAATATGACAAATAAAGAAAATATAAATAGCAAAAAAACCATTCATTTTGGTTTCAAAGATGTTCAAGAAGAAGAAAAGCAAACTCTCGTCAAGGACGTCTTTGATAGTGTTGCCGAAAAATATGATATTATGAATGATGTCATGAGTGGTGGACTTCATAGGCTCTGGAAAAATGACTTTATACGAGACCTACGACCAGGTTCGAATATGCATTTGCTCGATGTTGCTGGTGGTACAGGCGATATTGCCTTTCGTTTTTTGAAAGCTGCAAATAAACGGGCTAATAATAAATTAACCCCCGCTATGGTCACCATTTGCGATATTAATCAAAAAATGCTCGCTGCGGGACGTGCTCGCGCGCTCGATCAAGGTATTTTTGACCCCATTGATTGGGTTGCCGGAAACGCAGAATCTCTACCTCTTCCTGATTGTTCAGTTGACGTTTATACGATTGCTTTTGGCATTCGGAATGTAACTCATATTGATGTTGCGCTCAAAGAAGCCTTGCGTGTTTTAAAGCCTGGGGGTAGGTTTATGTGTCTTGAGTTTAGTAGCGTTGACCTTCCGCTTCTAAAAAAAATATATGACGTATACTCCTTTAAACTTATTCCACATTTTGGTGAACTCATTACCGGTAATAAAGATAGCTATCAATACCTGGTTGAAAGCATTCGCAAGTTTCCTACTCAAGAAAAATTTATGAAAATGATTGATGATGCAGGGTTCAAAAGAACGTCTTACCGTAATCTATCTGGCGGCATAGTCGCCATACATTCTGGCTGGCGGATCTGATCGTGTTTAAATGGATTTTCCATATTGGCCGCCTCGTGAAAATTGGTCATACACTTTCCAAGCATGATGCACTCATGGATATCATCAAACTTTTTAATGACCGCCCTAAAAATCTCGAAAAAATTCGCAATATTAAATTGAAATATAACGTGGGCGACAAACCGGAAACCCCCCTTGTCATTGCCCTACAAAATTTAGGTCCAGGCTTTATAAAAATTGGTCAAGCGCTCGCTACTAGGCCCGACATTATTGGCCCGGAAACGGCCTTTGATCTCTTAAAACTTCAAGATGATGTACCTCCCTTTTCTGGCAAAAAAGCCACCGAAATAATTGAGGCTGACCTCGGACTAGAAATTACCAATTTATATAAAGAGTTTAGCGCAGAGCCTGTCGCAGCAGCATCAATAGCTCAGGTTCATATGGCAAGAACTATCGAGGGTAAAAAAGTTGCTGTGAAAGTGCTGCGCCCCGGTATTGCTAAAGCTTTTAAACGCGATCTCGACGCCTTCAAATGGCTGGCAGGCATAGCCGAACTCTTCTCAAACGAGGCACGTCGCCTCCGTCCAAGTAAAGTGATAGAAACCATTGCCGAAGTTATTTCTCTGGAGATGGATTTACGTATTGAGGCGGCCTCTGCCGCAGAGCTCAAGCAAAACACAAAAAATAATCCTCATTATGATGTGCCCGAAGTAGACTGGAGCCGAACCAGCCGCCGAGTGCTAACAACCGGCTGGGTTGATGGCATATCTTTTAAAAAATTGGAAGAAATTAAAAGTGCAGGCCTTAACACTAACAAGCTTGCGGAAAATTTAGTGCAGAGTTTTTTAGGTCAAGCACTTAATGACGGCTTTTTTCATGCCGACCTTCATCAGGGTAATTTATTTGCCTCTTTGGATAATAAGGTCACAGCTATTGATTTTGGTATCATGGGCCGTATTGATCTTCCTACACGGCGGGCTTTAGCTAATATTTTATATGGCTTTGCAAATCAAGATTACGACCGTATTGCCAAAGCGCACTTTGATATGGGATACGTTCCTAAAAATCAGGACTATGTTAATTTTAAACAGGCAATTCGTGCCATCGGTGAACCCGTTGTTGGTAGGCCACTTAGCGAGATATCAGCGGGTAAATTACTCGGTCAGCTTTTTGAAACTACTACGCGTTTCAATATGAGTACACAACCACAACTAATCTTGTTACAAAAAACTATGGTCACGGCTGAAGGAGTTGCTCTTAATTTAAATCCAGATATAAATATGTGGGAAGTTTCACGACCAATAATTGAAAAATGGGTTGCCGAAAACCTCAACCCAATAGCAATAATTAAAGATGCATTTAAAGTCACGTTTGATACCCTTTCCAGACTGCCACAGATTATTGAGGGTGTTGAAAAAATAGTTGACCAAGCTAAGCAGATGCCGTCACCTAATATGCAGCGAAGAAACCCCTTTATACTCGTTTTATATGGTCTTTTAGCAGGCATACTTGGAAGCGCACTTTTTTATTCTCTTTATATAATGTTGCAACTCTAGGTATCAGCGTTTATCTTTAATGTAGATACAATAAAGAGAGATAAACTTTTGATTGATAACCTTAACGGTAAAAAAATACTAATAATCATTGGCGGCGGCATCGCAGCTTATAAATGTCTTGATCTTATTCGTCGGCTAAAAGATCGCGGTGTCAAAATTCAATCCATACTTACTAAGGGTGGCGAACAGTTTGTCACACCACTTGCCGTTGGCAGTCTTACAGGAAGGAAAGTTTATCAAGACCTTTTCTCGCTCAACGACCAAGCTGAAATGGGCCATATCAAATTATCCCGTGATAATGATCTTATTCTAGTAGCACCGGCCACCGCCGATCTAATGGCAAAAATGGCAATTGGCATAGCCGATAATCTGGCAACCACAACTCTCCTTGCCAGCACTAAACCAATTATGATCGCTCCAACTATGAACAGTCAAATGTGGGACCACCCCGCAACAAAACATAATTTAACTGTACTAAAAGAACGCGGTACATTAGTCATCCCTCCTGCTGCTGGCGACCTGGCCTGCGGTGAGGTTGGAGCAGGGCGCCTTGCAGAAGTTGAAAATATTATAGAGCAAATAGAATCTTTTTTTTTAAGTAATTCAAACCTTATACTTCAGGGTAAAAAAATAACTGTCACCGCTGGCCCAACCCATGAAGCTATTGATCCCGTTCGTTATATAGTTAATCACTCTTCAGGAAAACAAGGATATGCGATTGCGGAAGCCCTTTATAGAGAGGGCGCTGATGTTACATTAATATCAGGCCCAACAAATCTAAATGTTTCATCAGGGATTAAAAAAATTAATGTAATATCAGCCCGCGAAATGATGTCTGCAACAGAGAAAAGTCTTCCCGCAGATGTTGTAATTTGCGTTGCGGCCGTTACTGATTGGTACATTAAAAATAGGGCCGTTCAGAAGATTAAAAAACAAAATGAGGGGTTGCCATCGCTCGAACTTTCAGAAAATCCAGATATATTAAAAACAATTGCAACCCATAAAAGTAACCGTCCCCCTCTAGTAATTGGTTTTGCCGCTGAAAGTGAAAACCTTATCGAATATGCAAAAGAAAAACTTAATTCAAAAGGGTGTGATTGGATCGTTGCTAATGATATATCCGGTGGAGTCATGGGGGGCGAATATAATCAAGTTCACATCATTACTTCTAAATTGGCAGAAAAATGGCCAGATATGAAAAAAATAGATATTGCGGTTAAGCTAGCCAAAAAAATTGTGCACCATTTTAAGGAAAACCAATGATTACTATAAATATTAAAATATTACCTGACGGCGAAGGATTAAAACTACCCGAGTATGAGACTAGGGATAGTGCAGGCATGGACCTTATGGCAGCTATCAAAGAAGGTGAAGACCTTGTTATAAAGGTTGGTGAACGCCGGATGATACCAACAGGATTTTCTATGGCTCTTGACAATGGGTTTGAGGCACAGCTGCGTCCGCGTTCTGGTTTAGCTTGGAAGAATGGTATCACCCTCCTCAATTCACCAGGAACAATTGACGCCGACTACCGTGGTGAGGTCAAAGTCATTCTTGTTAATCACGGCAACAAAGATTTTATTATAAGTCGGGGTATGCGAGTAGCTCAGATGGTTATCGCGCCGGTTACGCAGATTTCATGGAATAAATGCGCTAGCCTTGATGAAACCATACGTGGTGCTGGTGGCTTTGGTTCAACCGGAGTAAAATTATGAACTCCACCGTCACTCTAATAATTGCTGGGACGGAAAGTAAAATTTCCACAGAGGACCTTACTTTCGAACGGATTATCGCTGAAGCACATTCACTAGGATATAAAAAATTTAGTGTTTTTTGCAATGATCAGGAAATTGACAAGCCCGACACTTTTAAAGCTATCCCAAATGCTACTTATATAATCGCCGCCCCTGAAAATGCAATCAATCCAAGTGATGTCACTTATGCAGGACAAGAGGCATAAGATGGCACTTAGTGATGACCAACTTGAACGTTATGCCAGACATATCATTCTCAAGGAAGTGGGCGGTGCTGGTCAAAAAAAATTACTGCAAGCAAAAGTTTTAGTGGTAGGTGCTGGGGGTCTTGGAAGTCCGATACTTATGTACTTGGCGGCGGCAGGAGTTGGAACTATTGGGATCATTGATAGTGACACAGTTGATTTAAGTAATCTTCAACGTCAGATCATTCACATGACAGATAAAATTGGTGACCATAAAACTCTAAGCGCCAAACAAATGATAACAAACATTAATCCTGATATCAAAGTAACTACTTATCAAATACGTCTCAGCGAAAATAATGGTGATGAAATCGTAAAGTCATATGATTATGTTGCTGACGGATGTGATAATTTTCTCACTCGGTTTTTAATTAATGACCTTTGCCTTAAGTATAAAAAACCACTTATTTCGGGGGCCCTTAGCCAGTTTTCTGGACAACTTGCCACATTTAAAGGTTTTGAAATCGATAAGCCCTGCTACCGTTGCCTTGTTCCGGATAAGCCTATAGGCACATTGAGTTGTGCTGAAGCAGGTATATTAGGTGCTATTGCTGGTGTGGTCGGAACAATGCAAGCCACTGAAGTTATAAAAGAAATTTTAGAGATTGGTGATAGTCTTGCCGGTAAGCTTGTTATATACGATGCTTTGAGTACTACAAGCAGGACAATTAAGCTGCCAAAAGATCCCCACTGCAAATACTGCGGCGGCTAATTAATTAAGCCAACACACGATCACGGGGACTGTGACCATCTAAAAATATTTTTACATTCATGATAACTTTCTCACCCATCGCTATTCGCGCTTCATCAGTTGCAGAGCCCATATGTGGAGTAAGTAGGGCGTTATCGAAATTAAGTAGTCTAGGGTTAATGTTAGGCTCATTTTTATAAACATCTAATCCTACTCCGGCAATAATCTCTTCTTCGAGTGCCCAAATCAATGCATCTTCATCAACTACATCACCCCGCGTTGTATTAATCAGATAGGCATTTTTTTTCATTAGGCCGATACGACGACGTGACATAATATGGCGGGTGTCGGGTGTTGAAGAACAATTCAGAGAAATAATATCCATCTGTGTGATCATTTGATCAAGGCTCGTCCAATAAGTCGCCCCAATATTTTTTTCGAGACCATCATCAATTTTCTGACGATTATGGTAATGTATATTAAGTCCAAATGTTTTTGCTCGTAAGGCCAACGCCTGGCCAATACGGCCCATACCAATAATACCAAGGTTTTTATCACGAAGGCGCATACCTAACATCCCTGTCGGAGACCATATTTTCCACTTACCCGCCCTTAGCATTTTTTCACCCTCACTCATACGGCGGGTAATACCAAGTATGAGTAACATAGCCATATCTGCAGTATCTTCTGTAAGTACCCCTGGTGTATTTGTTACTGTGATCCCTTTGTTTCTTGCTGACACAAGGTCAATATGATCAACACCAACGCCGTAATTTGCAATCATCTTTAAGTCGGGGGCTACCTTTGACAAAACATCCCAACTTATTTTATCCGTCACCGTAGTGACTAGGACATGCGCCTCTTTTACCGCTGCTATGAGGTCCTTCTGGGTGAAGACCTTATCATCCCCATTTAGACGAACATTAAATAACTCCTTCATTCTCAATTCAACGGATGCTGGAAGTTTTCTTGTAACTATAACCAAAGGTTTCATTTATGGTCTCTTTATTATAAGTTTCTAATATAAGTATATTTACTAAAATCTTTAACACAATGAAAAAGCTTCCTTGACCGCAGAGTAAAAAAGACACATAAATTTTCTAACCTAATAATCAGCGAAATTTCTAATGAATAATTCAAATAAATCTCTTCTTCTATGTTGTCTTATATTTCTCTTCTCAAACTTCTCTTGGGCACAAGCTCCCAACAAACCCAATGTTGGTGCTTCTGGTTATCCATTACCGCGGTTTATGTCACTTGATGATGCCGTCACAAATATGAGAACCGGCCCTGGCTTGGAGTACCCTATTGACTGGATCTACCAAAAAAAAGATTATCCTCTTTTAGTTATAGCTGAATATGCCAATTGGTTTAAGGTGACTGACATTGATGGCTCAAGCGGCTGGATACTTCGGGCCCTATTATCATTAAAAAGGTACGGCATCATCTTGAATAGCACTCAAAACTTAGTAAAGTCCCCCGAAGAGCGCAATATAGTAACTGTTATTGCAGAGCAGGGCGTACTGGGGTCTATCCTTAAATGTGAAGATGGATGGTGTGAAATGGAAATAGGTGGACTTAACGGCTGGATCAGATCAAAAAATATTTGGGGAACATTGGCCCGCGAAAGACTTGATTAAACGTCTTTGTTATCCACATATACCACATCGCTTTCATACTTCTCAAGCTTCCGGGACCTTACTCATTAGTTAGTCACCCGAAGCTATGCGTTCCATTAGTTCTTTGACAGTTGGAACAAAGCCGTTGCTATAAAAAGGATCTGTGGAAAAATTAAATGCAGTATGGCCAGCAAACATCAAGTTTTCTTCGAGGCTTTCGCCATGAGCAATGTTCATTAGAGCTTTCTGAATACAAAAACTGCGCGGATCAGCACCACGGCCAGTTGAATAGTTTGTATCTGGATTTTCCGACCAATTTGAAAATTTACACTGACTTAAGCAGCCCATGCAATTTTTTTGATCAAGCCTAATATTGCCAGCATCTTCTGATGTAACAAGGATCAGGCTATCATCTGGTGTCTTCATAGATGTATCAAATCCCTGTTCAACCCAATTAAGAACTTTTGAGCGATCATCTTCCTTGACGAAGTATTTTTTTCTACCAATGGCTACTTCGGTGTTAAACAATTCATCAACGCCAGCCTTGCGGCGAAAATCAAACTGTCTAACTGAACGGCCTTCCAAAGCCTGCAGAAGATTGTTGCGTACCGCTGAAGAATAAAAACCCGTAGGGCTAAAGCGATGTAAAGTAATGTCACCCTCTTGTAGTCCTGTTAGCCTGTCTTTCCATCCCTGCGGAATTGGACTCTCTTTCGTAAGAAGTGGCCTTGTTCCATATTGAAAGGCAATTAGACCAATTTCAGGATTATCAAGCCAATGTTCCCAATCACGAAGGAACCAAACACCGCCGGCCATAATTATTGGGACATGTCCAAGTCCAAACTTATTCATTAAGGTGCGAAGGGCAGCAACACGCGGATAAGGGTCTTGAGGCTCAAGCGGATCCTCCGCATTCGAGAGCCCGTTATGCCCACCAGCCAACCATGGGTCTTCATACACCACCCCACCTAACCACTCGCCATAATTTTTGTAAGCGCGCTTCCATAGAATTCCAAAGGCCCGTGCCGAGGAAATAATTGGATGGAAAAAGACTTTATGGTTAGCTGCAATCTCTGATAATTTATAGGGCATACCTGCACCGCAAGTTATACCATGAACAAGGCCTTTTGCATCGTTGAGTATGCCCTCAAGAACAGGTTCTGCTCCACCCATTTCCCATAACACATTAATATGAATACGACCCTGACCATTCGAAACATCGTGGGCATCTTTTACCTGACGCACCCCCCCATCAATACCATACTGAATAAGTTCCGCATGACGTTCAATACGATTTTTCCCATGATAAATTTGGGGAATAACATCACCATTTTCATCAAAATTATCAGCATTAACACAAGACACTGTTCCCACTCCGCCAGCGGCTGCCCATGCACCGGAACTAGCACCATTGGTTGCAGAAATACCTTTTCCCCCTTCAACAAGAGGAAGAACCTCGGCGCCCGATATGTTTAATGAATTTAATGCCTTCATAGGATTTCCTTGCTTGACGTCGCTTCTGCAAGCCGGATGAATACCTTAGTATTCATCCGATTACACTATAAATAGAGACAAAACTTATTTACCTTCGTTATCATCCGCCTCTTTGGCTTCATCGTTGAGCACGGCTTTCATGCTTAAGCGAACTTTACCTCTATCGTCAATGCCAAGTACTTTTACTTTAACCATTTCGCCTTCTTTGACGACATCAGTTACTTGTTTCACACGCTCATTAGCCATTTCACTGATATGAACCAAGCCATCTTTGCTGCCTAGAAAATTAACGAATGCCCCAAAGTCAACTGTTTTGACAACCTTACCCTCATAGACTTTACCAACCTCTGCCTCTGCAACGATACCGTTGATCCAATCTAAAGCCGCTTTAATTGCAGCACCATCTGGCGAGGAGACCTTAACTACACCCTCATCATCAATATCAACTTTAGCACCCGTCACTTCACAAATTTCACGGATTACTTTACCGCCTGTACCTATGATCTCACGAATTTTTTCTTTCTTCACAACAAGTGTTTCAATACGTGGCGCATACTCATTCATTTCTTCGCGTGCCGTATCAAGCGCTTTATTCATTTCAGAAAGGATGGTTGCACGACCGCCTTTAGCTTGCTCAAGTGCGGCTTCCATGATGTCTTTCGTAATACCAGTAATTTTAATATCCATTTGAAGCGATGTAATCCCTTCACTGGTACCTGCAACCTTAAAGTCCATATCACCTAAATGATCTTCATCACCTAGAATATCGGAAAGTACGGCATAATCATCACCTTCCTTGATTAGTCCCATGGCAATACCAGAAACTGGACGAGAAAGTGGAACACCTGCATCCATCATAGAAAGTGACGCACCACAAACTGTAGCCATTGAAGATGAACCATTTGATTCAGTGATTTCAGAGACTATACGGATTGTATATGGAAACTCTTCTTTTTCAGGAAGAACCGCGCGCATTGCACGCCACGCTAATTTACCATGTCCGACTTCTCGCCGACTGGTAAACCCTGAACGTCCAACTTCACCAACAGAATAAGGAGGAAAATTATAATGAAGCATAAAATTCTCTTTATAAGTTCCAGTAAGAGCATCAATAAACTGCTCATCATCTCCCGTTCCAAGAGTTGTCACACAAATAGACTGCGTTTCTCCGCGAGTGAAGAGAGCAGACCCATGCGTACGCGGCAGAATATTTACTTCACCAACAACTGCCCTCACAGTATCAAGATCACGACCATCAATCCGCTTGCCGGTTTTGATGATGTCCCCACGAACAATATCTTTTTCTAAGTTTTTAAGAATACCGCCAACAAGCTGTCCCTGTGCGTCATTGTCTTCTGAAACGAATTTTTCTTTAACAGCATCCTTAACTTCTGAAATTTTAGCAACCCGAGTTTGTTTATCAGTTTCCCCATAAGCTTCACGCAGGCCTTTCTCAGCTAATTTTTTAATGTCGGCGATAAGCTTGCTATGATCTTCTTCTTTTGGAAGTTCAATAGGATCTTTTGCTGCTAATTCAGCAAGGTCAATTATTGCATCGATCACTACCTGCATCTCTGCGTGACCAAACATTACAGCACCAAGCATAATTTCTTCCGAAAGCTCACTTGCTTCAGACTCAACCATAAGAACCGCATCACGCGTTCCAGCAACAACAAGATCCAAATCAGAATTTTCTAACTCTTCATCGGTCGGATTAAGAATGTATTCACCCTCAATGTAGCCAACGCGTGCCCCAGCTATTGGTCCCATGAAAGGTAGTCCAGATAATGTAAGAGCAGCACTTGTACCAATTATTGCTGGAATATCTGCTTGATTTTCAAGGTCGTGGCTCATTACTGTACAGGAAACCTGAGTTTCATTTTTAAATGAAGATGCAAAAAGCGGACGAATAGGGCGATCAATAAGCCGACAGATTAAAATTTCTGACTCGCTCGGACGTGCTTCACGCTTAAAAAAACCGCCTGGTATTTTACCGGCAGCGTAAGCTTTTTCTTGATAATTAACTGTGAGTGGGAAGAAATCAATACCTGTTTTCGCCTTTTTGGCGGCCGTTACAGCTGTAAAAACTGATGTCTCTCCGTAAGTGACCATAACGGCACCTCCGGCTTGACGAGCAATTTGTCCTGTTTCGATTGTGAGCGGACGTCCGCCCCAAGTAATTTCTTTTTTGTGTTTATTAAACATATGTATTTCCAACTTTATTTTCGACTTTAATTTTGGTTGGTGGGCTAAGGCCCATCCTTGAACCCACAAACCAAAAGCCATTGCATGACCCCTATGGCCATACTTTCATTTTTATTATTTACGCAACCCAAGGCTTTTAATCAAAGCCTGATAGCGGTCTCCGTCTTTGCTTTTCAAATAGTCCAGAAGCTTACGACGTTTATTTACAAGCATAAGCAGTCCACGACGGGAGTGATTATCTTTTTTATGTGTTTTAAAATGTTCTGTAAGATGCACTATTCTGTGTGTAAGAATAGCTACTTGAACCTCTGGGGAACCTGTATCAGTTTTATTTGTGGCATATTTTTTAATTAGTTCTTGTTTTTTTTCTGCAGTAATCGACATCGGCAACTCCTTAAATTAATTTATAAATCAAAAACTCTTACCGGCTTTAAATAGTTTTCATCAAGCTCACAAAGGGCAATCAATTTTTCACCCAACATCACTTTATATGTTCCACCAGCAAGGCTTGAAGATGGTAGGCTTTCTCTGGAGATAAACCCTCCATTTTTTAAAAATTCAGCCTGCTCTTTTGTTAAGGCCAGTGCCAAGATGTCGCCCAGCACGGTCACAACGTTAAGAATCCACTCCTCAAGCGGGGCACTATGTAGTAATTCCTCTAGCTTTACCAGTGAAATCGTACTGTCTAAACCAAACATCCCCACCTTCGTACGCCTAAGCATAGAAATATATCCAAAAGTACCTAATTTGAGGGCCATATCCCGCCCTAATGAGCGAACATAAGTCCCTTTTGAACAACGCATTTCAAATGTTGCAGCTTCCATAGTAGAGTCAAGAATTTTTAGAGCATAAACTTCAACTTCACGGTCTTTAATTTCAAAACTTTTCCCCGCTCGGGCAAGGTCATAAGCTCGCTCTCCATTGATTTTAATTGCACTAAAGGCAGGTGGAGTTTGTTTTATTTTCCCTAAAAATTCCGGCAGTATTCTTAAAATTTCTTCGCGTACTGGCCTATTCTCGCTTCGCTCACTAACTTCACCCTCGGCGTCATCGGTTAGACGTGATTCCCCCCACGTCACTGTAAATTGATAAGTTTTTTCTGCGTCCATAATATACGGAATAGTTTTAGTGGCCTCCCCGAAAGCTATAGGTAAAACACCCGTAGCTAATGGATCAAGCGTACCCGCATGACCTACTTTTTGAGCTTTAGTAAGAAACCGACATTTACCCACAACCCTAGTGGAGCCCATACCGTAAGGCTTATCAATAACCAGCCAGCCATCGATTTTATTGCCTTTACGCTTCCTTGCCATCAGCCTTAGTCGTCTTTCTTAAGGTCTTGAGCGACATGAGTGCTGTTAAGGAGGTCTTCGATGAAATCTACTGTGCTAAAACTGTGATCAGAGATAAATTTGAGGTTAGGTAAATATTTCATCCTTACCATCTTTGATAATTGTCCGCGGATAAATTTAACATTTTGATTTAATCCTTCAACGACTTCTTGTTCATTTTTTCCTGCAAGGGGCATAACAAATATTGTTGCGTTTCGTAGATCTGAACTACAGCGAACTTCTGTAACAGTAACTGAAACACCCTCAAGTGCTGGATCACGGATTTCTCCGCGTGAAAAAATATCAGAAAGTGCGTGGCGAATATTTTCACCAACCCTCAGCACTCGCTGACTTGGCCCCCCGTCATTTTCAAATCTTGATTTGGACATTATATTACCCCTTAAAGAAAAACGGCTCCCCTAAACTATATTTGGGAAGCCGAACAGAACCACAAATCAGCCCTACAGGTTACGTTCAATTTCCTCGACTTCATAACATTCGATTACATCACCTGTTTTCATATCATTATAACTGGCAAAATTCATTCCGCACTCAACGCCGCTCTCCACCTCTTTCGCCGTATCCTTGAAACGGCGCAGTGACCCGAGATCACCTTCGTAAACAACTATGTCATCTCGCAATAGCCTAGCATGAGCTCCTTGTCGGACTATACCACTAGTAACTAAACAACCGGCTGCTTTTCCTTTGCCAGCATTAAAGATATCAAGTATCTCTGCTGTACCAATAATAGTTTCTTTAATTTCTGGTGCCAAAAGACCTGACATCACCGATTTAATATCGTCGATTAAGTTGTAAATAATCGAATAATAACGAATTTCGACACCTTCCCTACGCGCAAGATCAGCAGCATTACGACTAGCACGAACATTAAAGCCTACAACTGGAGCCCCCGTCGCAACCGCAAGACTAACATCAGATTCATTAATGCCTCCAACACCGCTATGAACAATTTTACATTTCACTTCGTCTGTATTAAGTTGCTCCAATGATGAAATAATAGCCCCAGTTGAACCCTGTACGTCCGCCTTTAAAAGAACAGGAACCGAGGAAATTTTAGCCTCCTTAAGTTTATCAAACATATTCTCAAGGCTAGCCTCAGGTGTTTTATTTTTATCTTCTTTAATTTGGTTCAGCCTAAAAGCAACAACGCTACGTGCTTTTGCTTCGTCCCCAACAATAACAAAATCATCCCCAGCGCCAGGCGCATTATCAAGCCCGAGAATTTCAACCGGCATAGAAGGGCCAGCTTCCTTAATTTTTGAGCCACGGTCGTCAACAAGTGCGCGTGCCCGCCCCCATGTTGTACCCGCCACAACAATATCACCGATCCTAAGTATTCCACGCTGAACGATAACCGTCGCAACCGGTCCACGGCCTTTATCAAGTTTAGCTTCTACAACAACACCTTCAGCTGCCCGATTAGGGTTAGCCTTAAGGTCATTAAGTTCCGCCTGCAGGAGAATAGCCTCTTCCAGCTTATCAAGACCTGTACCCTCTTTTGCAGATACTTCAAGGTCAAGCACTTCCCCGCCCATACTTTCAACAAACACTTCGTGTTGCAAAAGATCCTGACGAACTTTCGTTGGGTTTGCTCCTGGAGCGTCCATTTTATTTATAGCGACAATGATAGGAACTTCTGCTGATTTGGCATGGCTAATAGCCTCAATAGTTTGTGGCATTATGCCATCATCCGCCGCCACAACAAGCACAACAATATCAGTAACTTGCGCACCACGTGCACGCATTGCCGTAAAGGCAGCATGCCCTGGTGTATCAAGAAATGTAATTCTATCACCACTTGCCATTTTGATTTGGTACGCACCAATGTGCTGCGTAATACCGCCTGCCTCACCTTCAGTTACGCTAGTTTTTCGAAGGGCATCAAGGATGGAAGTCTTACCATGATCAACGTGCCCCATAACCGTTACTACAGGTGCTCGTGAAACTAGGTCCGCGGCTGCGTCCTCCGGACCGCTCAGATCTTGCTCAACATCAGATGCACTGATCCGCTTAAGTTTGTGCCCAAACTCTTCGACAATCAGTTCCACAACATCATGTTCAACCAGATCGCTTGCTCCAGACATCACACCCATTTTCATCAAGGCACGGACAACATCGTTTGTTTTCTCAGTCATTCTATTTGCTAATTCAGCAACAGTGATGCTATCGGGAACAACCACCTCGCGGTAGATTTTTTGTGCGGGCTCAACAACACCACTTTGCCTTTTTTCTTTGGCGCGTTTGCGCTTGAGCGATGCAAGACTTCTCTGACGCTCATTACTTCCTGAGAGCGCCTGCGTAACGGTAAGGCGTCCACTGCGCCGGCGATTATCATTAGTGTTCGTTTTTTTCACCTCAGGGCGTTTAGATGGCTCTTCTTTATTTGTTTTAGCAACTTCTTTTGCTTTTACGGGCTGTCCGGACGCCAGCTTTGCAGTGACTGCTTCGGCTTCGGCTATTTTTTGCGCTTCTTCTTCAGCATTTTTCTTAAGTTCAAGGTCAACAAGGCGTTTTTCTTCATTAATATCTTGTTTAGCTTCTAATTCTTTTTTCGGCTTATTCTTGTTCTCTGTGGCTTCTTTAGCAAGACGTTCACCATTTGCTGCATCCTCAACAGCTTTACGCTTAGCCCCCTCTGCGGCAAGTTTTGCCTTTTCTTGATTATCCTTCTGAGACTTTTCTAAAACTTGGGCACGCTTTTCACGCTCACCTTCAGAAAGGCCTCCTAAAGTTGTTTTTTTCAGCATAGTCTTTTTTGGACTGGGGGTTTTTTCTTTGTCAAATGGCGACTTAAAGATTGACTCAGGCGTTGGAATTGTTGTTTGGACTACTGGCTTTTGCCCTGGCATAATAAGCTTCTTCTTACGCTGGACTACTACGTTTCCAGATCCACCCCCAATGCCAGAGTCGCCCGCAGGTTTAATCTGAAGCGTCTTACGACCAGAAGTAGATAGGTGTGTGTTTTTATTTTTATCGTCACTCATTCTTTTATCGCCTTAAAAACTAATTTATACTTTTAACATAAAAAAATTATAAATTGGTCTATTTTATAACCGTTTTTCTACAGTGCTCAAAACGGGATAACTCCCGTAATAAACTTGTTCTTATTCCACCGGGTAGAAGCGCCAGATGCACAGCGTTTTCTATTCCCATGGCTTTACTTAACTCATCTCGGGAAAATATAGTAATTACCCTTAATTCATCAAGCCCCTGACACATTTTACTGCGTCCATTGATAGCACCGTCACGCGCAGTTAGTAAAACATTCGTCCTACCAGATTTCAATGTCGCCCTTACTTTTTCAAACCCTGACAGTATATTTCCCGCCCGATTAGCAAGGCCTAAATAATCAAGACATCGTTTACATAATAACGTCTCGATCTGATCCACAAGGTTGTCTGCAACCTTTACGGATTGATCTTTGTTTTTAACCGTCGCCTCGTCCAGCTCTTCAATATCTTTTTTTTTCTTATCCGAAAGAACCTGATGTCCAAACCTCAATAATATATTCTTCTTTACTGCTTGCTCTAATATGTCCCTCTTAGCCATAATCCAACAACCTCTGCCTGGCAACTTAGCAGCTACATCTGGTATTATTTGACCCTCTGGCCCACAAACAAACCTAACTAAATCAAATGCAGGGTGGACGCCTCCCGTGACCAGACATTTACGAATTTTGTCCTTTTTGATCACTGAGCCTTAACCTACTCTTCTGCCTCAAGTTTAGTCTCTTCAATTACTTCTTCTGCAGACCCTTCCTCGTCCTCGAACCAATGAGCTCGTGCAGCCATGATAATTGCATTAGCTTGATCCATGGTCAGGTCATATTCTTTCAAAATACCATCTTCGGAGCTTGTTAATTCGTCAGCAGCCAGGTCCCCAAGGTTATCCAAAGTTTTAATGCTAGCCTCCCCCAACGTTGCCAGCATAGGCAACGTAAGCCCCTCAATCGTTGTAAGATCATCCTCAACACCAAGTTTTTTACGCTTCTCATCCGCCTCAAGCGCAACAGCCGCTAACGCCTCTTTAGCGCGAGACTGAAGCTCCTCAACCAAGGCCATATCGAACCCCTCAATACCAGCAAACTCCTCAGGCGCAACATATGCAACTTCCTCAAGGTTTCTGAAGCCCTCACCAACAAGAAGAAGAGCAAGGGTTTCGTCAACATCAAGACTGCCCATAAATAACTCACTGCGTACTTTATATTCTTTTTGACGACGCTCGCTTTCATCCGCCTCTGTCATTATATCAACCTGCCATTCCGTAAGCTGCGAGGCAAGGCGAACGTTTTGTCCACGGCGCCCAATAGCCAAACTTAGTTGATCTTCGCCAACAACGACATCCATACGACCCGCATCCTCGTCGATAACTACCTTGGAAACATTAGCGGGTGCAAGTGCGCGTATAATATAAGTAGCTGGATCTGGAGACCATTGAATAATATCAATTTTTTCACCCTGTAGTTCTTCAACCACAGCCTGAACACGGCTCCCTCGCATGCCCACACAAGCGCCAACAGGATCAATACTTGGATCACTACTAGTAACGGCAATTTTAGCCCTACTCCCCGGATCACGACTGACGCCTACTACACTAATGACACCGTCATATATCTCTGGAACTTCGCCTGCAAAAAGTTTTGCCATAAAGTCCGGATGGCTTCTCGATAGAAAAATCTGTGGCCCACGGATCTCTTCGCGTACATCCTGAATTATTGCGCGTACACGCTCACCATTTCTGATGTGCTCACGCGGTATAAGCTGGTCACGACGAATAATGGCCTCAGCAGAACCAAGGTCAATAATTGCATTGCCGTACTCTACACGCTTCACTACACCATTAATAAGTTCGCCAACCTTATCTTTATATTCTTCAAACTGCCTAGCTCGTTCTGCTTCGCGAACCTTTTGTACTATAACCTGCTTAGCCGTTTGGGCTGCAACACGGCCGAAGTCAATAGCAGGGAGCTCATCAGCAAGAATATCGCCAATTGCCGCTCCCTTTTTATATTCTTCCGCAGCCTCAACAGTAATTTCTGTTGAATGGTTCTCTACATTTTCGACAACCTCCAAGACGCGATAAAGCTTGATATCACCCGTTTTTCTATCAATATGAGCTTTAATTTCGTTTTCCATACCATAACGTGACCTAGCCGCTTTTTGAATAGCCTCTTCCATTGCACCAAGAACAATCTCTTTATCTATGTTCTTTTCACGTGCCACGGCATCGGAAATTTGTAAAAGTTCTAATCTATTTGCGCTTACTGCCGTCATACTCTTATGCTCCAGTATTGTCTCTTTTGATAACGTGATTTCAGGATGGCTTCGTACTCGCAAGTGCCATCAATTCATCGGTCATTACCAGTTTTGCTTTTTGAATATCAGAAAAAGAAAGCTTGCACACTTCCCCTTCGACATCCATTAAAATTAAATTATTTTCAGTACCGAGTAATTTTCCACGGTAACGTTTTCTATTATCCACAGTCTTATTCATCTCTACTTTTGTTTGAAACCCTGCATAATTCACAAAATCTTTAAGACGGGTAAGTGGTCTGTCCAAGCCGGGCGAACTAACTTCGAGCACGTATTCACTATCAATGGGGTCTTCTACATCCATAATCGCAGAAATTCCACGACTGATTTTTGCACAACCCTCTACTGTCATAGTGCCATCTTCAGATTCTGCCATCACCTGAAGAGTAGATGCCCCACCCTTAGGGGAGCTAAAAAGCTGAACGCGCACGAGCTCAAAACCGAACCCCTCAATCGTTGGCTCAATAAGCTTTGCAATTTTATCCATTAGGACATTAGTCATTCGTTTTCCAAAATATACCAGTTACAAACCAAAAAGCAGGCCAGTGAAACACTTGCCCGACCAAAAATTAACAATTTCATATGATTCGGATGCGTATATATATAAAGTAATTTTATGGGACTTCAAGTTCTTTATTAAGTACACACCTTTTAGCTACCTTGGCTTTCTCTGAAATGTTAAATATGTACTTTTTCGCCCCACAGTGAGCGCCTTTTTCTCATAACGTGTTTGCGGCCAGTCCGCAGGTCTTTTATGCCACTCATCTGGATGACCATCTTTCCAGTTAAAATTAGTGTCCTCCATTAATCGCGCAAGGATCCAGCGACAATAGTCATGATGGTCCGTAGCTATGCGCAGTTGAGCGTCATCTTTAAGAATTTTTGCTAAAATAGTCAGGTTTCCTGGGCTGACAATGCGGCGCTTATGATGTTTTTTTTTACGCCAAGGATCGGGGAAAAGTATAAATGCTCGAGACAAAGATTGCTTCTCCATCGCATCCATTAAAAGTCGCGCATCATCCATAAAAAACCGAATGTTCGTAACATCGTCGCGCACCATGTGATCAACTAACCCAGAAACACCATTGATAAATGGTTCGCAGCCAATAAACCCTATGTCAGGATTTGCCTTAGCTTGGCTGATTAGGTGCTCGCCTTTTCCAAAACCTATTTCCAGCCAAAACTCACATAAGTCATGTCCAAACAGTTTTTTAAGATCAACCTGGCCGCCCTCAATAGAAATAGAATATTTAGGAAGGTATTCACGCAGGCGCGTTTCACTTCTTTTTTTCAATGGCTTGGAAAGACGCCGTCCGTAGACCCGGCTACCTTTTATGTTTTCTAAATCTTTCATAAAAGCGACCCTATTTGCAAGAACCTATTCGTGTATATTAAAATTCGCTTTTAAGTACATCAACTAAATCTAATTTTTCCCATGAAAACCCACCATCTTCTTCGGGGTCTCTACCAAAATGACCATAAGCAGCTGTTCTTTCATAAATTGGTCTATTAAGGCCAAGATGCTCACGAATACCCCGAGGGCTTAAATCCATCACCTCCGAGAGTAATTTCTCAAGTTTCGCGGGATCAACGTTACCAGTTTGGTGAAAATCAACGTAAAGGGAAAGTGGCTTTGAAACTCCAATAGCATAAGCAAGTTGTATTGAACACCTATGGGCAAATCCCGCTGCTACAATATTTTTTGCTAAATATCTTGTAGCATAAGCGGCTGAACGATCGACCTTTGTTGGGTCTTTGCCGGAAAAGGCCCCACCACCATGCTGGGCGGCTCCTCCGTATGTATCAACAATTATTTTACGACCAGTAAGGCCCACATCTCCATCAGGGCCGCCAATAATAAACTGACCCGTTGGATTAATATAAAGTTCGTCCGCAGCAGGAATCCAACCATCTGGTAAAATATTTTCAATATGAGGAAGAACAATTTCTCTTACGCGCTCCTGGTTAGTTTCCGCACTGTGTTGCGTGGAAACCACAACAGAAGTTGCCCTTACCGGCTTTCCATTAACATATTGAAGAGTGACCTGGCTC
This sequence comes from Emcibacteraceae bacterium, assembly GCA_905612225.1. Classification (GTDB taxonomy): domain Bacteria; phylum Pseudomonadota; class Alphaproteobacteria; order Sphingomonadales; family Emcibacteraceae; genus Pseudemcibacter. The sequence continues at coordinate 28,508 of CAJQRG010000036.1, forward strand.
TTGGAGTCCGGACCAAGTTCTTTTATTGCACTACCATGACGCTCATCAGCCATAGATTTCAAAATTTTATGTGAAAAATCGAGCGTTGCCGGCATCAAGTTTTCAGTTTCATCGGTGGCATAGCCAAACATGATTCCCTGATCACCCGCACCCTCATCTTTATTCCCGGATGCATCCACACCCATGGCAATATCGCCTGATTGACCGTGCACATGAACCTCAACGTTCATTTTTTTCCAGTGAAAACCATCTTGCTCGTAGCCAATTTTCTTAACCACATTCCTCGCAGTCTGCTCCATTGACCCTTTCGTAATACTTTCTGGTCCTCGCACTTCACCAGCAAGAACAACTCTATTCGTGGTGGTAAGTGTTTCCACCGCAACCCTAGATGCAGGATCAACAGCAAGAAATTTATCCACAATCGCATCTGAAATACGATCGGAAACTTTATCTGGGTGTCCCTCAGATACGGACTCACTGGTAAATAAATAACTGTCTCTAATCAAAATTCTATTCCTATAAAATGGTTTTATAAAACGCTTTCAATTACTATATAAGGAATTCCTTATATAGAAGGTAACTATAGATATACTTGTCAAAAACGAAAATCAACTTTTATTTAAGTTATATTATACAAAAATTTTATGTTCTGAGAAGCGGCCTGCATTAAATTATAATTATGAGAAACCCCTGCCTTAATTCTGGGCCCTAAATCATGAATGCCGTCGCAAAGCCAACTCATCTTTATGACATCAGACAATTGTAACCCACAACAATCTCTTTTACGCCCATTGAGCCTCTCCCCCATTGATTTAACGCCAACATATATTGGCCCTGAATGCTGTATGCTAAAGTCGGTCACAATTTGACGCCACGTCGATAAGAGCACTTGTTTTTTATCAAGATGACGTTTAGCAGGCCCATACGACGCAGTGCCCTTTATGGTAACTCAAACTTCAAAGTACGAATATTATTCTCGTTAAAGTATTCAGCAACAATAATTCATAAATTGGGGTTCCATTACCGCAACCGCACCATGAAGCAGGACAACCAATTTTTCAGGGGACTCTCAACCATTCCCAATAAGTGGAGGGCTAGCGATATTAAACAACTATTACATTTTCATCTTTGACTATGACATCAAATGGCTCTAAAAATTCTCCATTACAAGGTCCAGCAACACAAAGGCCATCATCTAACTGAAACAACGCACCGTGTGTGTGACACATTAAATAGGTGCCACTTTTTTCCATAAATTGTCCCTGCTCCATATTCAGTGGTGCTCCTGTGTGGGGACAGGCATTATTAAAAGCAAAAACATCATCACCTTTTCTTTGCAAAAAAATATTATAAATTTCATCCCCCACGCTGCAAGAAAACTCTTTGGCGGACCCATCGGCTATATCTTCTAGCGTACATAAAGTTGTCCCTGAGGCCAGGCCGACAAACATCTTTCTATCCTTCATAGGTTCTATCCTTGGCTGGGCAGCCACGGACCAAGGGCTCCCATCCAACGGCGAATGGTAACTTTTTCAAAAAGACCTGCTTTGTTATAGGGATCGTTCGCAGCAAAATCTTCTGCCTGCTCCCTACTTTCAACTTCCACTATCAGCATACTTCCTCTTGGTTTGGGGTCATCCGTTTCCGTTAGTAAAGGTCCAGCAAGAACTGTGATCCCTTTTTCCTTGGCGTACGCCAGATGATCCGACCTTACGCCCATGCGTAACTCGAGACTATTTTCCTTATCGAATGCTGTAATTATATAATACATTATTGTTCCTTATCTTTATTAGATTTCTGATACAAATGGTCTGTTAAGTAGATTACCAATCACATTATCAATATTTTTACCTTCATGAAGGATATCATTGACTGCCATCACAATTGGCATATCAATATTTTTATCTCGGCAAATTTTGGCAAGCACGGATGATGTGTAGTATCCTTCCGCAACAGTAACGCGATTGGCCATTGAGTCTTCAACGGTTTTTCCTTCGCCGATTGCTATCCCAAGCGATAGATTGCGCGATTGGATTGAAGAACATGTCAGGATTAAGTCTCCAAGGCCACAGAGCCCCATCATCGTTGATCTTTCGGCGCCGTAACTCTCGCCGTAACGTACCATTTCTGAAAGACTTCTTGTGATGAGCGCAGCCCTGGCATTATCACCCATTTTCCGTCCAGTCGTTATCCCACATGCAATAGCAAAAACATTTTTAAGCGCCCCACCAATTTCTGCACCAACAATGTCAGGTGATGCGTAAGGTCTAAAAGTTGGTTGACCTATTACCCCCGAGAGACGCTTCGTAATTTGCTGGTACTTCGACGCAATAGTGACTGCTGACGGCAATCCTTGAGCCACCTCACGTGCAAAAGTCGGCCCCGAAAGAACAACTAGGGGGGACTTTGGCATGATTTCTGAGACTACCTCCGTCATTAATTTTCCCGAAGACTGCTCAATTCCTTTTGCACATAGAACAAGTACGGCACCATCTAGTATATATTTTTTTAACTCTGTAAGAACTGAGCGGACAAATTGAGCGGGGACTACTATAAAAATAAACTCATTACCCACTATATCCGCCAAATTAGTTGTCGCGCGCACATTTTTTGAAAGCTCCACTCCTTTGAGAAATATTTCGTTCTTATGCTCATCATTAATTTTTGTCACGACATCCCTCTCGCGGGCCCAAAGTGTTACTTTGCTTCCCGCCTTAGCCGATAGCTGTGCCAAAGCTGTACCCCAAGCACCTGCACCTACCACCCCAATGTTAGGTTGTCCTATTTGTTCGTTTTCTGGCACATCAATTCCTATTTATAGATTATTGTTATTATGCTTTTATTCCAGCCCCCACAGCAGGTTTTGCGTCTGGGTCAAGAGGCCACCGCGCAACGGCACCAATATCAAGGCCCGCAAACTCTTTAAGTTTGAATTTTTCCACACCAGCCCAGGCAATCATTGCACCGTTATCTGTACACAAATTCATTGGCGGGGCCTTTAAGGCTAAACCCTTTTGCTCGCATAGCGCCGACAGCTTCTCTTTTATACAGCTATTCGCAGCAACGCCACCCGCCACTACCAAAATATGTTCGTTCTTGGGCGTTTTTTCAAGATAATAATCAACTGAATTTGCAACCCTATCTAAAATAGCCTCCGTTAGTGCCTCTTGAAAACTTGCTGCAAGATCACAAATATCCTGACGGCTCAAAATACCCTTTTTTTCTTCTACTAAGCGATCTTTTGCCCTCAAAACCGCTGTCTTGAGGCCAGAAAATGAAAAATTACTGCCAGGCTTACCCTTGAGAGGTCTCGGAAATTTAAATCGGCTAGCATCTCCTAAAAGGGCTGCATTTTCAACTGCCGGGCCTCCCGGATATTCTAGACCAAGGGTTTTTGCTACTTTATCAAAAGCTTCTCCCGCTGCATCATCAATAGTTGTCCCCAGTCTTTCATAATTGCCTACTCCATTTACAATTAAAAGCTGACAATGTCCTCCTGATACTAAAAGCAAAAGATAAGGAAACTCAACCGCTTCAGTAAGCCTTATAGACAGGGCATGGCCCTCAAGGTGATTAACACTAATAAGGGGTAAATTTCGGGCGTAGGCAATGGACTTAGCCGTCATCAACCCAACCATCACACCGCCGATAAGCCCCGGACCTGATGTTACAGCAATAGCAGATAAATCACTCCATTTAATTGAAGCCTCCGCAAGAGCTTGACGTATCAATCGGTTCAGGTGGTTAATATGCGAGCGAGCAGCAATTTCAGGTACTACACCACCATAAGGTTTATGCTCTTCAAGTTGAGTAAGCACAATATTAGATAATATTTTTTTATTATCAGACACGATTGCTACTGCCGTCTCGTCGCAGCTGCTTTCTATACCCATGATGAGAATTTTTTGTGCTTTCAAATAACCTATCCCTAGTACTTTTTTATATCTTTACTGGCTTCATAAGAAAAACTCTATTAAACCTTATATCATGTATAGTAAATAATAATACAGGCTCTAACATCTGGATATCGTCAGTGCAAGATACAGTTAAAAAAAATCTCAAAATTGGAACCCGCGGCAGTAAACTCGCATTAGCGCAGGCCTATGAAGTAAAAAACTTACTTACAGCAGCACACGAGCACCTTAATCAAGAAAATATAAACATAATTGTCATGTCCACCAGAGGTGATCGTGTTCAAGATCAAAATTTAAGTGAGATTGGCGGTAAGGGGCTTTTTACCGAAGAAATAGAACGAGCCCTCTACGTCGGTGAAATTGATATTGCTGTTCACTCCCTCAAAGATATGCCAACTAAATTGCCTGATGGGCTCGAGCTGACTTGTTATCTTGAGCGCGAAGATGCCAGAGATGCCTTTCTTTCTGACAAAGCAACTACATTAATGGACCTACCACAAGGCTCAGTAGTTGGTACATCCTCTTTGCGACGAAAGGCACAAGCGCTTGCGATAAGACCGGATCTTGAGATTGTTAATTTTCGCGGCAACGTACAAACTCGCCTAAAGAAACTTGATAATGGCGTTGCTGATGCCACTTTTCTCGCCATGGCAGGCTTAAATAGGCTTAATATTAATGACCCTCGGATTAGTCCAATTGAGATAGGTGACATGATTCCAGCAGTTGCACAGGGTGCAATTACCATCGAAGTAGCTTGCAGTAACACCACTATGAAAACTTTGCTTCAGCCTCTCAATCATGAAGAAACAGAACTCCGGGTCCGGGCAGAGCGAGCGATGCTCGATATTCTTGACGGCTCTTGCAGAACACCTATTGCTGGACACGCCATCATAGCCGGAGATTTATTGTCTTTGAGCGGTTGTATCCTCAGTGAGAACGGCAAGGTAAGCTATTATGAGCAGATAAATGGTAACAAGAATAACCCAGAAAAAATTGGTAAAGAGCTGGGAAAGAGAATAAAATGCGCATCCTGCTAACCCGCCCTATTAATGACAGCCATCGGATAGAGCGTCAGCTAGGCCAATCAAAAGTTGACGTTTATATCGACCCTCTCATGCAGATAAAAAGTCTCAATGTGCTAAAAAACGACCCCTTAGATTGCCAAGCACTAGTTTTTACAAGTGCCAATGGCGTGAGGGTATATTGTAAAGAGACACAAAAGTGTCCCCTTCCCATCTACGTGGTAGGAGATAATACCCGGGTAGCAGCCCTAAAGGCTGGGCTAAAAACCGTTATTAGCGCGGACGGTGACGTTAAAAAATTATGTGCAACAATCATTTTAAAATTAAATCCCTATGATGGACCTCTGCTTTACTTAACTGGAAAACATGTGGCCGGAACTTTAAAAAAAGATCTTGAAGATGCTAACTTTCAAGTAAATCATCAGAAAATTTATACTGCAGTTGCCGCTCAAAAAATTTCAATTAGCACTAAAAATTTATTAAAACAAAGGGCAATCGATTATATACCCTTTTATTCCCCGAGAAGCGCGCGTATATTTAGACAGTTAATAGAAGCCGAAGGCATAAACAATCTCCTTTCAGAGGCTTCAGCCCTTTGTATAAGCCATGAGGTAAGGAAAGAGATTTTATCGCTGGGCTGGAAAAGTATACTTACCGCGAAGGAACCTACACAAAATAGTATTTTTGAACTGATTAATATTAAGCTCTAGGAACCCACTAAAATGACCAAAGCTGAAAAAATTCTTCCAGGCATAAAACCTAACAAGAAATCTCTACAAAAAAAATTGTGGTGGTCGGGACGCCTACTTTCTATATTTCTAGTTTTTATAATCGGAGCCGCCTTCAGTATTTATTTTATGCCTGCACTTAAAGAAAGGCTTCCTATTCTTAAAGAGTGGGCCGGCGAAGTTTCTTCATCTAGTCAAGCAGATATAAGTCACGTTTTATCGACCCAACAAGCTGAAATTAACGCCATAAAAACAACTACAGCAGACATTGTATTATCTCTTAATCAAAACCCCTCGGACCTTTCCGCACTTGAATTACGCGTTAAAGCCCTAGAAAAAAGTATCCGCGGCCTGACCAAAATCACCCATAAAACAACAGAAACCAGACTAAATTCTTTATCTACAAAGGAGCAATTTAGCAATGGCGGGATCCAAATAGAAGAAAGTATTACTCAGATTGAAAAGCGTCTAATTAATCTTGAACAAGTTATCCAAAAAGATACTTCAGTCCCCTTGCTTAATTTAAAAATAGCCGAACTAAAAACAAAGTTATTTGCCGGACTTCCTTACAAAACTGAGTTTCAGGCTGTTCTTGATCTTACAGAAAACAGTTCCCTGTCAGAGGCCTCCAACTTGCTTATGATCCTCAACCGCCTGTCGGCATCAACCTCCATAGGAATAATAACTGTTGCCCAGATCAGAAATGACTTTAATATTCTTATTCCTGAACTTCTTAAGACTTTAAATTTAGACGAAACCGCCTCCTGGTGGCAAAATTCACTTACTGGAATTAAAAATATAATAACGGTGCGAAACATCAAAGGAACTTCATCAAATGATAACAGAATTGATAACCTCATTGCCGAAATAGAGGCGGAGTTGAGGGCTGCTAACGTTAAGGCCGCATTAACTATGGTTGCTCAATTACCAGCATCGTCAATGGTTTTTCTTAATCAGTGGACCCGCAAAGCTAAAGTTTGGCTTCAAGCTGAAGAGGATATACGCAACCTTGAATCAACCGCAGCAGAACTTTATCTCTCAACTCCCCGATCTCCGAACCAAAAGATTATCTCATGACACGTCTTACGGCATACATACTACTAAGCCTCACAATCGCATTAGTTGCGTCGTGGTTTGCATCAAACCCAGGCCAAGTATTAATAGTCTGGCAAGAATGGGAGGTGCGGCTTAGCGTCGCAACATTGATATTTTTACTTATAATATATACGGCTTTTTTATGGTTATCAGTCTGGACTATGCGAAAATTAAATATTTTTACCTACTTTTCAAACCCAAGACGACTTGCCGCTAGGCGCGCTAGGGGCGAAAAAAATCTTGACCGAGCATGGTCCGCTTACGCACTTGAGGATTACAAGGAGTCCATAAAACTTGGTCTACGAGCAAGGTCGACCCTCGGTGACAGTGGTGATGTATTGAGGCTTCTTGCCAGCGCAACACGTAACCAGTCCAAGGATAAAAACCTTTATCTCGACCAGTTAAAGTCCTCATTAGTCAGCGCACCGTGGGTATTAAGCCAAGAGCTTGATAATAGCCTTAAGCAAAAGGCATGGCCTTCAGCAATGCTATTAGTGCGGGATATGCTTAAATCACACCCCAAAAATAAATTTCTGCTTAAACTCAACGTTTCTCTCTCTGCCCAGCTTGGTAACTGGCAGGAAGCAAAAGTAAGCCTTAGAAAGGCTATGAGAGAAAAGGGAGCCATAAAACCTGCGGAACAAAAACACCTGTCTGCAGTCATTAACTACTCCCTCGCGCTTGAAGAAAAGGCCGCTGGCAATAAAAACGAATGCATTAACCTTCTAAAGTCAGCACTTAAGAGCTCTCCCTCCTTTGCGCCGGCCGCACAACTTGGCGCACGTATTTATATTGATCAGGGTGATAAAAAATCTGCCGAAAAATTTTTAATCAATATTTGGAAGAAAAACCCCAATAGTGAAATAGGAGACCTGCTTAAAAACCTTTTTCCCTCTGAAAGCAAAGGGGAAAGGTTTAGAAGACTAAAAACAGTTTCTAAGAGTGAGCCTACATTTTCAGAAACCTACCATCTACTCGCAGAGATTGCTATTTTGGCGGAGCAGTGGCCTGACGCGCAAAGCGCTCTTGAAAAAGTTATCGACTCTGGTCAGGCCAGTAAAAAAACTTATCAAACTTTAGCGCTCTTGGAACGCAAACAAAAAAGCGACAAGCAAGCCTCAGATAAACTTTTAGAAAGATCTGAGATAGTACCGTCTGATAACCACTGGTTTTGCTCTTCCTGCCAAAATTCCCCCATGCATTACACTGCAGTCTGTCAAAAGTGTGACACCTTTGATAAAATTAGTTGGTTTCGTCTCTAACGTTTTCTACCTTCTTGGCTGATAAATTCGAAAAATATTTTTCCACACCTCAGTCTTAAATAAATAATTAGCTTATTTCTTTAAATATTTTTTCTTGCCAATTATACTCACTTAAATTCCCGCTCTTTATGTCAAAGTACCAACCGTGAAGTTGCAAAATCTCACTTTTAATTGCCTCCTTTATCCAAGGAAAACTAACAAGGTTATCAAGTGAAATAAGAATAGCGCGCTTTTCACAAGCTGATATTCTCGATGTTTCATTCATGATCTTTTTCTCTTCTTCTGTAAATTCACTGGCAGCCTTAACAATATTCATCCAAGGCCTAATAAAACTATACTCCTCAGCTTTTTCTATAGCTGGGGGCATCATCAACGAACCAATTCCTCCACAGCCGCTGTGCCCCATTACAATAATATGCTCTACCTGAAGATGCTTGATTGCATATTCAATTGCAGCACTGGTACCGTGATATTCGCTATCATCACTGCCTTCATCAAAAGGGGGAACAACATTTGCAACATTTCGAACCATGAAAAGTTCGCCAAGGGAGCTATTTGTTAATATTGCCGGATGAACCCGACTATCACTACAGGCAACCATCATCACTTTAGGGTCTTGTTTTTTTCCAGAAACTTTTAACCATTCTTGATTTTCATCCTTTAAATAGTTAGTTCTAAATTCTCGGTATCCCGAAATTAGTTGATTATATACGTCCATAATGCTTTCTTTTGTTGTTGTTTCAGTTTGATCTTAAATCATATTTTTATAATTGAATATTGATTTGTGTTAAAAACAAAAATAGAAGGTATAATACAACAACATAACTTTATGTATACCGGAGATAGAAATGCCTGCACCCCACAATAGCAAAAGCTTCCCAATTCAGGAAAGTCGAGCACTGGTCGCCCATTTAATGGGCCGGAAAGCGCATATCTATTGGCTTGATTTACTTTCTAACTTAATACTTGGGTGGGGAGGATTCTATCTAGTCGTAGTTAGTCCCACTTTCTCAGCACTAAATATTGCCTCTTTTCTAGTTTCATCATTTGCGCTTTACCGTGTGGCTATTTTTATTCATGAAATCGTACATTTTAAAAAAGGATCCCTCAAAAACTTTGTTGCATTTTGGAATTTAATGGCAGGATTTCCATTATTAATTCCCTCATTTACATATTATGGTGTTCATAACGATCACCATAAGCGCGATACATACGGGACAAATAATGATGGGGAATATCTTCCTTTTGGAGCCGAACAGGGTTGGAAAATCGTAGCTTATGTGTTTCTGTCAGTCATCTTACCCTTACTATTTTTAATAAGGTTTTTAATTCTAACTCCTATTTCATGGATTATTCCATCCATTGGCCGTTACGCATGGGAGCACGCATCCTCACTGACTATTGATATAGCCTATCGTCGGCCGCCCCCAACTAAACTCGATGGTAAATTTTGGCGCCTTCAAGAAGTTTGCGCAACTATTTATGCTTGGGTTGGGGTTTTGCTAGTTTATACTGGCACACTGCCGATCAAACTTGCCATTACATGGTATCTAACAACGCTTTTTATATTTACAATTAACAGTCTGCGAACTCTTGGCGCACATGCCTACCGCAACCCCGGTGACGTCAAAATGTCTGTAGCCGATCAATTTCTTGATAGTGTCGATATAACCGGTGGTATTCTTGCGCCTTTCTGGGCCCCCGTTGGGCTGCGGTTTCATGCGACTCACCATCTTTTCCCGCAAATGCCTTACCATAACCTCGGAAAAGCCCACGCATTGCTGGTAAATAACTTATCAGATAATAGCCTATATTTATCAGCTACGCGCAATAATCTGTGGCACGCACTATCAACCCTTTGGCAGGATTCGTCCCTCAGCCAAAAAAACCACTGAGCTAACCCCCACCCTCTTTTTAACCCTTAGCGTGCCAGTGCCAAAAAATCCTCCGGCAGAATTTTCATACTGAACTTGTATTATGGATTTTAACGCCTGCGACTTTGTTAAGAAGATAAAGCCCCATCGTTAGTAAGACTATGCCTGGAAGAAAGACCAGATTGCTCTCGGTTAATCCTGCCATTACGTAAGAAATAACACAAATTGAACCATTAAATAACTCATATGGAAGTTGGGTTCTTACATGGTCAAGCTGGCTACACCCCGCTCCCGACGCTGACAAAATTGTTGTGTCGGATATCGGCGAACAGTGATCGCCAAACATTCCGCCAGAAAGAACTGCCCCAATAGATACATGCATGGGGGCCCCAAGTGCGTCGGCGACCACTATAATTAGTGGCATCATGATAGCATAAGTTCCCCAAGAAGACCCAGTAGCAAAGGACATCAATGCACCAAACAAGAAGGCAACCACTGGCAACAAAAAGGCGTAAAAGTTTCCCTCGGCCATCGAAATAATAAACTGCGCGGTTCCAAGATTTTTGCCCACTTCACTTAAGGACCACGCAAGCACCAAAATAATAAGAACGCTGGTCATACGGCTAACACCGCTGAAATATATGACCATACTTTCTTTAAAGGTTTTAACACCGTAAATAAGTAAAAGGGCTATGAGTGTCATTGCTGAATAAAAATAAGCACTAGAAAGGGCCCCGCGAAAAACAAGAGATGGCACTGGGTTTAGCGGAAAGCCAAATGGCGCCAGCAAAGAAAAAAGAACCCCGACCATCACAAGTAATGGCAACCACACGAAAATTGCTTTTGCCTTGGGGTGGGAAAGATTATCGGAAATTTCAAGTCCGCTGTCGTCACGAAGTACCTCTCTGGCCTGGGCCTGCTGTTCAGCATGGGCCATCGGGCCAAATTCATAACCAGAAAAGGCCACTAGAGGCACCATCATAATTGCAAACAGGGAGTAAAATTGAAAAGGTATCGCTGCCACATAAGCATCAAAGCTGCTTTCGTCCCTCCCTATTTCAAGGAATTCGCCCTCAATGAGACCCATTGAATAGACGCCCCAGCCAATAAAGGGTATCAGCACAGCAACCGGCGAAGCGGTAGTATCTATGATCCATGCCAATTTAACACGTGAAATTTTAAGCTTATCGGTAATCGGCCTGTAGATAGGTCCAACAATTAGCGGGGTACCTAAATCTGAAAAGAAAATCATTATACCTGTAGCCCATGTCGCTATTTGTGCTTTAAACCGGTTGGTGATAATGTGGGTCATGCTAGAGGCAAACGCTACCGCTCCTCCCGATTTTTCCATCAGCGCTACGAGGCCGCCTATAAAACACATCAGTACAAGAATTCCTGATTGGCTCGGTAAAAGCATTTGCGGAACAAAATAATCTGACACCATCAAACTTATGGTCATACCAGGATTATATCCGTTCAGTATTACTACTCCCGAAAACACGCCAACAAAAAGGCCTATAATAACATTTTGTGACCACACTGCGATGGCTAGTGTAATTATTATTGGAAGGATAGAAATAAATCCATAATCTGTAGCTTCCAAGGCTTCCCTCCTATATATTTTTGATTATAGTAGCTTAATTAAAGCTTTAAGAAACAATAAAAATTTGGGAGACCCTCTGGTGAAACTTTTAATCAACCTTTTTGTCCTTATAAGTGTGGCGAACATAATCGGCTGTTCACCTAATGACCTGGCAGAAGAACCTAAGGCTAAAGATCCCGACTATAGTATCACCTATGACCTTCATGTTAAGGGCGGCACTATCGTAGATGGTTCTGGTAGTGCCCCCTTTGCGGGCGATATTTTGGTAAGTGGTGATAAAATAGTTTACGTAGGACAAGTAACCTCATCAAAAATTAAGTCCCGCACCACTATCAACGCTACAGATAAAGTGATTTCCCCTGGCTTTATTGATGCTCATTCGCACGGTGACCCACTTCAAAAAGACAACGATCTGCTCAGAAACTTTCTGCGCCAAGGTATAACCACAGTAGTGCTTGGACAGGATGGTACCAATCCAGGTTATTTCCCTAGCGGTGGTCCGGCGCGAGACGACGGAACATTCGCATCTTGGATTAAACAAGTTAATATTCAGGGCACAGGCCCCAATATAGCGACCCTTGTAGGACATGGGACTATAAGAAGACTCTCTGGCGGTGGAGAAAAGGATAAAGTAACGCCAGAAGAGCAGGCTAGAATGGAACAATTACTCATAGACGGTATGAAGGCTGGGGCTTACGGCCTCAACACTGGGCTTGAATATGTGCCTGGTCGTTATGCTGATCGCGAGGAGATGGTTGGGCTTGCTAAAGTAGTTGGTTCAAATGACGGCCTTATTTCTAGTCATATTAGAAACGAGGATGACGATTTGGTCCAAGAAAGCATCGCCGAACTTCTAGAGCAGGGCAAATACGCGCGCGTCAATGCCTCACACATAAAAATTGTCTATGGTAAAACCAGAAAACAAGGAGACGAGGTTTTAAAACAGATCCGAGACGCTCGTGCCGCAGGCATTCAGGTTACAGCAGATGTCTACCCCTATCTCGCCAGCTTTGGTGATATGAGCTACCTCTATCCAGAATGGGCAAAAAGGGCCCCAGAGTTTAAGGAGGCGGCCATAAATCGTCGGGAAGAGTTTGAAGAATTTTTGCGCGTCAAAATCATCCGCCGTAATGGCGCCGGAGCTATTTTAATCTCTAGCGGTGAATATTCTGGCATGACACTTGCTGAAATCGTAGCCGTTACTGGTAAACGCCCAGAGGAACAAATTATTGATTTTGGTCATAACGGACCAGCTACGGCTCACTTCATTATGACCAAAGAAACTCAAGACGCCTTTATCACGGCCCCAGATGTTTCTATTTCAACCGACGGTAGCCCAACCATGCGTCACCCGAGATCCTTCGGTTCTTTTCCTAAGGTGATCGAAGAATATGTAGTACGTGATAAGGTCCTGAGCCTCGAGCTTGCAATTAATAAGATGACCGGCCAGACCGCCAAAATATTTGGCCTTAAAAGTCGTGGCCTGCTTAAGCAGGGTTTAGCTGCCGACATCTTAGTCATGGACATTAAGAATATAAAAGCCAATACCACGTGGACCAATATTTTTGCCACACCAAGTGGCTTTGATTATGTGATAGTTAATGGTCATTTAACTGAGACCGCGGCAAAATCCTCTAAACCAACCTTCGGCCGAATTCTTCTAAAGCATAAAGGCGATTAAGCTTTTGATAAAACCTAAAAATATTTTCTTATATATAAAACAAAGTAATTAACCGTTAAGGCGCCACTCTTTATAAGTATCTTGAAGTTGAAACAACCAATACGCTGTTTGCGCCACAATTGGACCAAAGGGCTTTCCCGCGTAATCAAGCCCATATGGCTCAAAAAGTTTATAACGCTCGTCACCATAAACGATGGCATTTGAAATAACCTCGCCACCTGCTATAGTAGATGTCATTCCAGAGCCTCCAAAACCTTGCGCATACCAAAAACCCGGTTCAAGTTGACCAATCTGGGGCATTTTATGAACTGGATATCCCATAAGCCCTCCCCATGCCACTGCTGCCCTGACGCCCCTCAATTGTGGGTAAACTCCGAACAAGTCATTTTTCATGATTTGCTCTAATTTTTTTCCTGCTGGTCTAAACATAGACACCCGTCCTCCCCAAAAGAGACTGGTATCATCAAAGGTTCTATAATAGTTAGATGAAAAACGATTATCACTAACCCCCCACTTACCCTTTATTGCATCTTTTAGACGGTCCCCGATAGGCTCCGTAAGCATGACATAAGTTGCCACCGGCAAAGTAGCGGTAGACAATTTAAAATTCAAGGACCCTATATAAGCGCTGCAACAAATCACTAACTCATCGACAGTAACTGAACCATTTTCTGTTAGAATTTTCCAACCATTTGTTGTTTTAGATATATTCAGTGCGGGAGAATTTTCAAAAACTCGCGCTCCACCCTTTTCTGCCTCCCTAGCAGAATGAATTGTATAATTAAGTGAATGCAGCTGGAATCCATTCGGCTTTAGAAATGCATCGTAATAGTGGTCAGAGTGATAATAATCACGAATTTTTTCTTTGGGCCAAAACTCATAATTTACACTCATAAGGTCATTCAAAAATTCAACGTTTTTTTCGACCGTTCCTGGCTCATCAAACCACGAGACATCAAGAAGTCCCGGTATGTTATCCTTTAGTTTTTTTCCCTGGTTCCCAATACGCCGATTAATAATACCCATGGCATCCGTTGTAAGGCTTAAGAGTTCTCTTGCGTGGCATTCACCTACCCTCTTCACAATATCGCCTGCGCCTTGAGAATATCCGGGACTAACAAACCCACCGTTGCGCCCTGAGGCGCCCCACCCAATTCGATTAGCTTCGATAAGAACCGCTTTTTCGCCTTTTTCGACTAAACTATGAAGTGTTGCAACGCCCGCCATGCCTCCACCAATTACGCAGACCTTCGCATTAATATCATCCGTTAGCGTTGGAAATTTGCCAGGGTTATAGAGAGTTCTTGAATAATAGCTATCAATATATTCACCTTTTTCTTCTGCATATTTATATCTTATAGGCATCGCTTTTCCCATGATTTCTAGGCGCCGGCTTCATTTTAAATCTGCATTGTATAAATTAGTTTATAACAAACAGAAAATAAACGTAATATACTTTTAAGATACCAATAAGAAAATTGTGCTGCTAAAGAGAAATTTTCCTCTTTATATGTAGCCCCTTATATAAGACTTATTGAGATAAGACTTATTGCTTTTATATTAGTTCCCTAGCATACTGCAGATAAAAATAGAGCTAAAAAAATTTAATGAAAGGCCTCAAAATGGGTTGGTTGACAATATTACCGCAAATCGTTGCAATCGGCATTGTTCTGTGGAGAAAAGAAGTTATTCTCGCTCTCGTTGCAGCTATATTTACCTCTGAATTACTTTTACTCATTCATGCAAACCAGGTAACCATCGCCATGGCTCCTATCGAGACAATTGAGCGTATTGTCAGTGTTTTTTCTAGTCCCGGCAATACTAGAATACTGGTTTTTTCCCTTATAGTAGGAGGCTTAATTGCCTACCTTAAGCATTCTGGGGGGGTCACTGCTTTGGTTAATTTACTAATTAACACTGGTATTACTAAAACTAAAAAACAAGCCGGGCTTATGTCTTTTTTAATTGGCATCTTGCTGTTTGTAGAAAGTAACCTGAGTGTGATTACAGCCGGTATTGTCTCGCGCGGTCTTTTTGATAAGTTTGGAATGAGCAGGGAACGGCTCGCTTACGTAATTGATAGCACAAGCGCACCTGTATGTATTCTTCTGTTGTTTAACGGTTGGGGAGCAATTGTACTTGCTAACCTTAACTCCAATGGCCTTGCAAATCCGGAAACAACTTTAATTGGTACAATTTTTTATAATTTTTATGCTTGGATAGCGCTTGCAATCGTTCTCTACACAATACTTAGTGATAAATTACACGGCCCCTTAAAGGGCTTTGAAGCAAGAACCCAGTTAGCGGCCCAAAAGAACCCCGCTCCCGAGTTTCCGGCTAGTAAAGCCAGCTTTATGATTTTACCTCTTTTTACTTTAGTCATGCTTATTTTTACCTTCATGTACTGGACGGGAGGGGGATCCATTCGTAGCGGGGATGGATCAAAGTCTATTCTTTATGCCTCAGTTATTTCCTGCATTGTTATCTACATAATGATGCTCGCCAGTAGGCGTTTCAGTCACATCAATCTGGTAGATATTGGATTTAAAGGGATGGGGGAGCTCCTGCCGCTTGTATCTATCGTCCTCCTGTCTTTAGCGCTGGGCGCAAGCCTCCAAATTCTGGGAACGGGCCTTTTTGTTGCTGGCATTGTAGGAGAGACGCTGCCGGTCATTATGATTGTTCCTATGCTGTTTCTTGCCTCATCAATTATGGCGTTTACCACTGGGACATCATTTGGTACATTCGCTATGATGATCCCAATAGGCGTGCCCCTAATTCAAATGCTCGGACTACCTCCGGCATTTGTTATATCGGCGATACTTGGTGGTGGTGTGTTTGGCGACCATTGTTCTCCAATATCCGATACAACAATGATCTCCTCCGTTGCTTCTGGTTGTAACCTTCTTGATCATGTCAAAACTCAACTCCCATATGCACTAGTTGGCGGAGGCCTTACGTTCGTTGCCTATATTATAACCGGGCTCTTTGTTCTATAATGATGAGGCACACTACAGTCCAGTAGCCCAAAAACTTTACTTATTTTAATGGATCTCTACTTTGAATAATTAGTTGTTTTGTCCTTTGAGGGACACATTTCCTACTGCAACCTAATTTAATCTTTCATTTATATATTTGTCATTTTAAGGCCCTTTCTGATAAAGCCTTATAATCAATTTTTAGGAAACAATATGATAGTTTAAAATAATATTATCTAATTCTGTCTATTGCTTGCTAAACGGAGGGGACATGGTATTAATGTAATATAAATACTAGACAAAAAATTAAACCTTAGACCACATTATTCAATATATTGACTATAATAAAGATACCCTTAATGACCAAAAAATATTTCTCAAAATGAATAAATATTCCAATATTTCAAAAAAATTAGTTTTTATAATATAAGGAAAATGCAGTGAGCCGTTGGTCCCAAAGAGAAATTCGCCTAGATACTATTATTGACTATTCCAAAGAAAAAATGAAGTCTTCTCTTGGGCCCGACTTTATTAATTTTGTAAGTACTTTTTATAAAAATGCTTCCCCGGAAGACTTGAGCCTTGAATTAGATGAGCTATACGCAATAGCCCTCAGCAACTGGAATTTTATTTCTGAATTTAGCCCAAACGGGTCCAAGATTAGGATTTTTAATCCCTCCCTTGAGGCCCATGGATGGACGTCTTCCCACACAATAATTCAAATACTAAGTACAGACATGCCGTTTCTGATCGACAGCGTTACATCGAACCTGCTCGAAAGCGGTACCTCTTTGCACATGCTTATTCATCCGGTTCTTGAGTGTAATCGAGATAAAGCAGGTAAAATCATTAAAAAAGGTGGCACAACTGCTACCGAATCCATTATGCATATTGAAATTACAGCTATAAGTAATGATCAAGAAATTAATGAATTACGTTCAAAGCTTAAGATAGTCACCGATCTCGTTAACTCCTCCGTGGAGGATTGGAGGCCAACCCTTCAAAAAGTTCAAGAAACTTCAGAAAATCTGATCTTTGCACCTAAGTCCGTTGCAATAGAAGAAGTTAAGGAGGCACAGGCCTTTCTTAAATGGCTTACTGAGAATAATTTTACACTATTAGGCTACCGCGAATATAATCATAAAAATAAAGAAAATCCAAGTATTGAAAATGGTTATGGCATATTGCGTGATCCTGGGTTTCACGTTCTCCGCGGCCCAAAAGGATTAGTATCGATTTCTCCAGAAATTGATGATTTTATGGCTAGCGATAAAATCATGCTTATTACCAAAGCTAATGTAAAATCGATGGTTCACCGCGTTGTGCATTTGGATTATATTGGTTTTAAGAAATTTGATAAAAAGGGAAAAGTTATAGCTGAAATCCGCTTTGTTGGGCTTTTCACATCTGACAGTTATAACCAACGCGCCCAAAATATTCCCTATTTGGATAGAAAGGTGCGTTCAGTAGTGGAGCGCTCTGGCTTTGATTACAATGGCCACGACGGTAAAGCCCTTTTTCATGTCTTGGAAACATTACCGCGCGATGAACTCTTCCAGATCGACGAGACGCCCCTTTTCCGCACATCCATCGGCATATTAAATCTTAATTTACGGCCCCGGTGCCGTGCTTTCGTAAGAAAAGATAAATTTGAACGGTTTGTTTCCGCTCTAGTGTTTGTGCCACGCGAACTTTATAATTCAATCCTAAGGACTAAAATAGAGAAGATCCTTTGTGATGCATTTAATGGGGAACTTTCTTCCCGCTATGCACAGCTCAGCAATGATCGCATTGCCCGTTGGCACTTTATTATTCGAACAAAGCCAGGCCAAGTTCCCAATCCAGATACTGAAAGTATTAATAAAAGGATATCTAAAGTTGCGCAAAGCTGGACTGACTATTTTCTTGAAGTTTTGATTGATAGGTGGGGTGAAGAAAAAGGATCTCAACTTTACAGGAAGTATTCCACCGCGTTTAGTCCAGCCTACCTTGAAAACTTTGATCCACGATTTGCAGTAACTGACGTTGCCAAATTTGAACAGCTACCCGATAATAATAATATTGGATTTAATTTTTATCGCGAACAAGAAGACGCCAAATATATCGTTCGCCTTAAAATATACACTAGTAGCAACCCCATAGCTTTAAGTGACTGCCTACCAATGCTTGAAAATTTGGGCTTCAGAGTAATCGAAGAATACGCGTTCGATGTCACTACAAGTGAGAATAATAAAAAAATTAATCATAGTATTCATGATTTTTATCTTGAAGAACCGAACAGGCTTTCTTTGGACCTTGGTGATCTAAAGGCTCGCATGGAAGATGCCCTTATCGCAGTTTGGGCAGGTAAGATTGATAATGATGGCTTTAATGAATTAGTGTTAAAGGCCAGCATGCCTCATCATCATATCCTTATTTTACGAATATACAGCAAGTATCTCCGACAATTGGGTAGCGCTTATAGTGAGCTTTATATGCAAGATACTCTGACGCAGTATGTTAAAGTATCAAAACTGTTGGCTGAGTTATTTGAAATATACTTTAATCCCATCGTCGCAAATGATTACGATCGTGATGAAGGGGCAGCAAAACACATAAAAAAAATCAAACGACTTCTTACTAAGGTAGAAAGTCTTGATCAAGACCGCATGCTTCGTAATTATCTAAATGTTATAGTGTCTTCATTAAGAACTAATTTCTACCAACTGGCCGATGGCGGACATCAGAAACCTTATATCTCTATAAAAATAAAAAGTGTCGACGTGACTGCAGCGCCTAAACCACGCCCTTTTGCCGAAATATTTGTCTACTCTCCAAGGTTTGAGGGCCTCCACCTGAGGAATGGAAGAGTTGCACGTGGTGGCATTAGATGGTCTGATAGAAAAGAGGATTATCGTACAGAAGTCCTCGGACTAGTAAAGGCCCAACAAGTGAAAAATACTGTCATTGTACCCGTGGGTGCAAAAGGCGGTTTTGTTCCAAAACAAATGCCAGAAACCCCGACCCGGGAAGAGTTATTAGAAGAAGGTATTAGCTGCTATAAATCTTTTGTATCAGGACTTCTTGACATCACCGACAATCTAAAAGAGGGTAAAGTAATTGCCCCGCGAGATGTTATTCGCCGAGATAATGACGATCCTTATCTTGTCGTTGCTGCCGACAAGGGTACTGCAACTTTTTCAGATATTGCCAACGGCCTCGCTCATGATTATGGGTTCTGGCTTGATGATGCTTTCGCATCTGGAGGCTCCGTCGGTTATGACCATAAAAAAATGGGTATTACAGCACGCGGCGCATGGGTGAGTGTGCAGCGCCATTTTCGTGAACGTGGTTTAGATGTTCAAAAAGATACCATCACTGTTGCCGGCATAGGCGACATGTCAGGCGATGTATTTGGCAACGGGCTCCTTTGTTCTAAGGCCGTCAAGTTAGTCGCAGCGTTTGACCACCGTGATATTTTTATTGATCCCAATCCTGATCTAAAGAAATCATACGCTGAAAGAAGTCGTATGTTTAATCTCCCTCGCTCAAGTTGGGAAGATTATAATAAAAGTCTTATGTCAAAAGGTGGAGGCGTCTTCAGTCGAAAACTAAAGTCAATTAACCTAACGGCAGAAATGAAAAATATGTTTGGGTTTGATGATGATATAACTTCCTCCACCCCTAATGATTTGATCCAAGCTATTCTTACTTCGCATGTTGATTTACTTTGGTTTGGGGGTATCGGCACTTATGTGAAATCAGAAAGCGAAAGTAACGCAGCTGCGGGCGACCGCGCCAACGACGCGATCCGAATCAACGGTAAGGATCTTAACTGTAAAGTAATTGGTGAAGGTGGAAACCTTGGGTGCACACAACTAGGCCGGATAGAGTACTGTATGAATGGCGGGATGATGAATACCGATGCCATTGATAATTCCGCTGGTGTTGACTGCTCTGATAACGAAGTAAATATTAAAATCTTGCTCAATAGTATTGTTGCAGACGGAAAAATAACTAAAAAGGAACGCGACGCGCTACTTGAAGAAATGACTGATGAAGTAGCAGACCTTGTTTTACGGGATAATTATCTTCAAACACAGGCAATAAGCTTGGCTAAAGCAAGCAGCGTACTGCAACTAGATAGTTTTGAGCGCTACCTTGACGAGTTAGAAGGGTCTGCAAGCTTGGACCGTGAGCTTGAATTTCTTCCCAATGGGGAAGACCTCGAGGAACGAGCAGAAAAATCTCTTGGGCTGTCCCGGCCGGAGAACTCTGTTTTACTTGCCTACGCCAAAATGGCTTTGTTTGATAGTATGATGGATAGTAATTTTCTTGATGATCCCTATCTTGAAAAATTCCTTTTTAAGTCTTTTCCAAAAACATTGAGTAAAGACTATAAAAACGAAATGAGAGGTCATCAACTTCGCAGCCAAATTATTGCTAAAGTTCTATGCAATGATATTGTCAATCGTGGCGGCATACAAGCAATCAAAGAAGAAACCGGTGCAAGCGGAGCAGAGATAGCACGGGCCGCAATTATCACCAGCGAAGTTTTTGAACTTGATAATGTTTGGGGTCGAATTGAAAAACTTGACTATGTAGCGCCATCGACAATTCAAATCTTAATGCTGATGGATGTTGAAGAATTTGCTCGGCGCCAAACTATATGGTTCCTTAATAATACAGACAACAAACAATCTATCAAAAAAATAATCGACGACTATAAGCCTGGCATCACCGAATTATTCTTGATGGACACTGTCGCAGAAATTAGTCCGGATGAGAGTTCTTCGAGCAACCGTAATATGTATATTGAGCAAAATGTCGACGAAGAGCTTGCCCAACATATAGCCAGTCTCGATATCAAAATGGCAGCCTGCGATTTAGTTCAGGTGGCTAAAGAACTTGCTCTCGATATTACACAGGTAGCTTCAGCATACTTCATGTTTGGTGAAGAGCTTGGGTTTGAATGGTTGCGCAGTCAGGCAGAGATGGTGGAAACATCTGATCATTGGGACCGCCTTGCAGTCAATAGTATTCTTGGTGATTTACAAGATCAACAAAAAATTATTACTCGCACTGCTCTAATCGGTTGTAAAGATGCAGGCTGTTTAAAGGCGGCAAAAAAATGGTTGCGTGATAATCAATCCGCAACTATCCGCGTTAAAAAATTATTACAAGATTTCCAAAATGCTGGCGCCCTTAACGTCACGAAGATGGGTTTCGCCGCCCGGCAAATCAGGAACGTTATTATCGATTAGGTAACTTATTATTATAATGTTGTCAAAGCCACTGCTTATGTTGACCTTTCACTCGGATCTAGTTTAATGACCTTAAAGTTTGAAAATTGCTATGCTAAACTGGGGGATCGCTTTTCTGTAGCCATGGGCCCCGACCCTCTTTCTAATCCTAAAGCAGTAATTACAAACGCCGCTTTGCTAAAATCTCTCAGGCTTGATAATTATTCACATGATGACCTGCTAGGCTTATTTAGTGGGCATCAAATCCCGAAAAGCGCATCGCCCCTAGCGATGGTTTATGCGGGGCATCAATTTGGAGGTTACAGTCCACAGCTTGGTGACGGCCGTGGCGTCCTCATTGGTCAAGTCAGAGATACTGAGAATAAGCTGATTGATCTCCATCTAAAAGGCGCAGGAAAAACTCCTTTTTCAAGAATGGGCGATGGTCGAGCGGTACTTCGTTCGTGCATAAGAGAATTTTTGGCCAGCGAGGCCTTATTTCATCTTGGAATACCGACGACCCGAGCGCTCGCCATTACAACAGGTGACGAACAAGTTAGGCGCGAAACCATTGAAAATGCCTCCCTTCTCATGCGCGCTAGCGATAGTCATATCAGGTTTGGATCATTCGAATATTTTAGTTATACCGATCAGCACACTGAACTAAAACAGCTTTGTGATTACACAATAGAAACACATTTTCCAGAACTAAAAAATTCTGACAAGCCCTACGACGCGTTGCTTTTCGCGGCTTCAGAAAAAACGGGTAATCTTATTGCTCACTGGCAGGCCTTTGGGTTTGCGCACGGTGTCATGAACACTGACAATATGTCAATCATAGGTCAAACCTTTGACTACGGCCCTTATGGGTTCATGGAAAATTATGATCCTTATTATATATGCAATCATTCCGATGATCAGGGTCGATACGCCTTCAACCGTCAGCCCGAAATGGGGCGCTGGAATTGCCAGGCATTATCACAGGCCTTAGCTCCGCTGACTACCCCGGATGTGTTGGAAAAAGCCCTCAATTGTTATGAAGAAACCTTTCTGTCTTGTTACCATGGCCTTATGACTAAAAAACTAGGGTTTTCTACCTCTAAGCCTGAAGACAAAGCACTATATGAGGACCTTCTTGATTTGCTGGAAGGCTATGGCATAGATTATACTATATTTTTTAGATCGCTTAGCCAGTATTGTGCAGGCAAGGACTTTCACTCTCTTCTAAGCAACCAAAATTCTGCAGTTTCTTTCGCTCCATGGTTTGATCGTTACAACAAACGCCTGCAGATGGATATACTGTCCGAAACTGATCGTCACAAACAAATGTGTTCAACAAATCCTAAGTTTATATTAAGGAATTATCTTGCCCAGAAGGCAATACAAAATTCTGAAGCGGGTGACCATTCTGAGCTTCATCGACTATATGATATTCTAAAATCTCCTTACAATGAACAGCTCGATCAGGAACAATATGCCCAAGAAACCCCAGACTGGGGCCAAAACCTTCAAATCAGCTGTTCGTCATGACCCGGCCTCTAATACTAAGAACCTTTTAAAAATGCCTTTAAGGTTTAGTGTCTAAAATGACGCATTCCAGTAAAGACCATAGCAAGCCCTTTGGCATCTGCGGCCGCAATAATTTCGTTGTCTCTAATCGATCCCCCGGGCTGAATAACTGCCGTAACGCCTGCATCTGCAGCACTTAAAAGTCCGTCAACAAACGGGAAAAATGCATCAGAAGCAACCACTGATCCCTCTGTCATATTATTCTTAAGCCCCGCTGCCTCACTAGCATCAAGGCCCTTACGAACTGCTGTTTTTGCACTATCCACACGGCTCATCTGACCTGCACCAATGCCGACTGTCGCGCCATTCTTCACATATATAATAGCGTTTGATTTAACATGCTTACAAACCGTAAAGGCAAATAACATATCCTTAAGTTCCTGTTCGCTTGGTTGGCGTTTAGTAACCACTTTTAAGTCTGCTTGCGTGACTTTTCCATTATCCCGGCTCTGCGCCAAATAGCCCCCGGCTACGTTACGAATTGTTTGGCCAACACTGCGTGGGTCGGCGATGCCTCCAGTAAGAAGTAATCGTAGATTTTTTTTAGCTGACATAATTTCTAGCGCGGCATCGTCAGCATCAGTGGCTATTACTACTTCAGTAAAAACCTTAGTAATCTCACGCGCAGTTGGCCCATCAAGCTTGCCATTCAGGGCTATTATGCCTCCAAAAGCACTAGTCTGGTCACAAAGAAGGGCCTTGTTATATGCTTCGATATAGTTAGCTCCACGAGCTACACCACAAGGGTTAGCATGTTTTATAATGGCAACTGCAGGTCCATCAGCAGGATCAAATTCACTTACCAGCTCAAATGCTGCATCCGTATCATTTAAATTATTATAACTAAGTTCTTTTCCCTGAACCTGTTTTGCCGTAGCAACCCCTTTTCTGGGGTTCGAGCTGCGGCTAACATAAAAAGCCGCGTCCTGATGCGGGTTCTCACCGTACCTGAGCGATTGTCGTTTTTTGGCAGTAATATTAATACGGTCTGGATACTTATTCCCTAGTTCGGCAGCAAACCAACTAGAAATAGCTGCGTCATAAGATCCTGTGCGAGCAAATGCTTTCGCCGCTAAGTTTTTACGTAACTTTTCTGTCGTTGTTCCATTGTTCTCCTTAATCGATACCATAACATCCTCATAGTCTTCGGCCTCCACAACTACAGTAACAAAGACATGGTTTTTAGCAGCACTTCTAATCATCGCCGGGCCGCCAATATCTATATTTTCTATACAGGTCGTAAAATCCGCTCCCCTTTCTACCGTTTCCTCAAATGGATAAAGGTTAACTACGAGCAGATCAATAAGCCCAATATCGTGATCGTCCATTGAGCTAAGATGATCATCATTATCACGAAGCGCTAGAAGTCCTCCGTGGATCTTTGGATGCAGTGTTTTAACCCGTCCATCCATCATTTCAGGAAAACTAGTGTGCTCGGCGACTTCTTTTACTGGAACTCCAGCATCTGCTAGTGTTTTTGCTGAGCCTCCCGTAGATAAAATTTCAACCCCTTGGTCACTCAAGAATTTTCCAAACTCAACAAGTCCTGTTTTATCTGAAACAGAAAGTAAAGCTCGCTTTATTGGTGTTAACGTTTTATCAATCATAAATTATCTCTTTTATACTATATCTAAAAATTACTATTATTTCCCTAGCGTGGTAATATACTTTTACTCTTTGCGCAAGATCAAATGGCTCTTCATCATTCAAGCTGTAAAGACCATAATACGGTCGTAATAACCTCACCCGTTTCCCCTGATAATACAATTTGTTTAGAAGCTGAACCCTTGCCTTCTTTACCAAAGTAAGTGCTGCTTTCAAGGCTGCCTTCTGCGCCGCGATATCTAAAGTACCACAACTCGCCACTCTCCAGACTAAGGCAGAGCATCTCCTCCTGTTTATTTTGTGTCACCGAAACATCGGGATGTAAATGGAACCTGATATTAAAAGGTACCTTATCAAGGTTCTTTCTCATTTCGTGATGTTCTATAATATCTTCCCCACGGACATTTTCACCAGTTTCACTAACATAAATAAGTCGTTTATGCAGATACCCGCAAGACAAAACATATCCATCATGTTCGGATTCGATTAGCACTTGGCCGTGCCCCTCAATCATCCGACTACTCACTTTTGATACTCCAGGACCGATTAATCCGTCTTCGCGTATTTCGCTACTGTTTTTATTGTTTAAAACTAGCGTGGAATGAGCTGCGGAGCCTCTTAAATCCCTTAAAATTAAACTTGCTTTATCTCCATTAATAAAAGGCGCAGCACCACAATTTACTACGAGCCGTTCTCGGCCACGGCTCATTTCGAAAGCGTGTGTCCCGCAATGGCTCGCCGCACTCTTATCCAGTTCAGGAGGTGGCCCAACATCTATAATAATCAGGCTTTTCCTTTTTTCTATCCTAGCAAAACCACTCTGTTCAGAAATCTCTGACTTATTATCTTTCTGACCAGTCCTTAAAAGAGCTAAATAAATATCTTCGTCGCTTTGTATCCCCACCCCATTAAAAAGGGCTAATTTTCCATCACCGTGAATTATATTTTCAAGGTTTGTCGCCATGCGTAAAGTTGCTAACAAAACCTCCTCAGGTTCTTCTCGGCCAGTTTTCTTAAAGGCCTCTCCTAGTAAAACAAAACTTAAATACAACTGAAGCAATTTTTGTGGGGCTTGGCTTCTAAGGGCGTCATCAGCAAAAACTTCCTTTTCAACGGCTTTCCTTAAAAGCGAACAGCCTTTTTTCAACCAGCTTTCTCCCCCTGGAACAAAAAGCCCAGAAAGAGTAAGACCTACAATTGCTCTAAGATTATTTAGAGCTTCCCTTTCATCAGTTGATATGTTCATCAAGAAGCGAGCATGACGCGCAATCATATCTAGAACACACCTCCTATAGGTTAAGTCTTCTGTATCCAAAATAAGAGGTGCAAATAAAAGCCAGTTAGTGTTTCTTTCTCCAACGACATCGGCGCCCCACGAAACTGCGCCCCACTGATTATTTTGCTCAATCCATGCCGCAACTAATTCTTGTCCACGTTTTTTAGCGCCCTCTTGATTTTCTGCCTGATGCAAATCTATTAACCAGCGAAAAGAATGGAGATACTCAAGCCAATTATTATTAAGGTTTGTCGCTCGCCAAACATCGCCCCCCAACCACAAGTTTTGATCATTTTTTGGATTCTCAAGGATATGGCCGTCAGCAACAATTTTCCCGTAGACCAATTTGGCCCCTGCAGAAGGTGAGCCAGGCCAAATAACTTTAGGTGTCCCCAATAGATATAATGGATTATCACCTCTTAGGCTTAATTTATGATAAAAACTATTGTTTTTGGTCCTGCTAATAGCTTCCGCTATAGAGGTGTGTATTTTCCCGCGGGGCGGAGAAACAGGTTTTCGGCGCAACTGTACCATATATACTTCCCCCATTACTCACTAAGAAATCCTACCATAGCTCTTACTGAAAATCATACTAATTACTGTGATAAAATGAAATAGTTTTAGTCGCCCCGAAGCGCCTTAATATTCTTTGAATAATTATCAGGCCCGCCAACAAATGTAGCAGTACCTGCAACCAGCACATCGGCCCCAGCATCAATCGCGCTCTTGGCTGTGATCATGTTGATGCCGCCATCAACCTGAAGATCAATTGGCCTACCTTCTTTTTCAATCATTTTTCTAACTGCTCTTATTTTATTTAATGAGGTTGGTATAAATTTCTGTCCTCCAAAGCCAGGATTAACGCTCATAATTAAAATTAAGTCAACTAGGTCCATGATGTTTTCAAGAGCGCTGACTGGAGTTCCTGGGTTAAGAGAAATACCGGCTTTCTTGCCAAGTGATCTGATGAATTGCAAGGTACGATGGAAATTTGGCGTTGCCTCTGCATGGATAGTGATGATATCAGCTCCAGCCTCTGCAAACGCTTCAATATATGGATCTACCGGTGCAATCATTAGATGAACATCAAATACTTTCTTACTATGGGGGCGAATAGCCTTAACTACGTCCGGGCCAATAGTGATATTAGGAACAAAATGTCCATCCATTACATCAACATGGATGTAGTCTGCGCCCGCCTCTGTAATTGCAGCGACTTCCTGTCCAAGCTTTGCAAAATCCGCAGATAATATTGACGGTGCTATTTTTATATTTGAGACCATTCTGCTATCCTTAACTTTTAGTCAACCGTGAAATGAAAAAGCTGTCGATGCCATCACTCATATGGTGACCTAACGTTTGAACATCCCCGCTCTCAAGGATCGCCTGCTCCAAGCCTTCGAGTTCTTCCACTTTGATCCCTTTTCGTTTTAACGATCGATGGCGCTCCAGTAAAGCTTTAATCTGATCTGGACCCTCCTCTTGTTGCATCGAACAGACCGAATACACTAACACACCCCCTTTATTGAGTAATGAAACTGCGTGATTTAACATTTTTGTCTGAAGCACAGCTAGATCATCAACGTCCTTCTTTGTTCGGGTGTGAAGTATTTCAGGATGGCGGCGAATAGTCCCTGTTGATGAGCAAGGAGCATCAAGTAATATAAAATCATAAAGTTTTTTTGGTTTATACAACAAAACGTCTGACATTACGACGTCAACGCTAAGGTCAAGCCTTGTCATGTTCTCTTTAAGTCGATTGAGGCGTCTTTCAGAAAAATCTACTGCTGTAACCTTATTGCCCGCAGCGGCAGATTGCGCAGCCTTGCCTCCTGGTGCAGCGCAGAGGTCAAGTACGTTTTTTCCCCCGACAGCTCCTAGTAGCACGCAAGGAATTCGCGCAGCGACATCCTGTACCCACCATACGCCATCGTTATAACCATCAAGTTCGGTAATTTTCCCTGCCTTTGAAATTCTGATGCTGCCGCCCAGCACTACTTGTCCACTCAGTCGCTTCGCCCACTCCTTTTGGTCGCAGTGGGGCTTTAAGCTAATATCTAGGGGTGCTTCGGTTAAAAGAGTGGATAAAATTTGTTTCACCACTGCTGACCCATAATATTCATCCCAGCTTTTAAGTAACCATGGTGGAAAATTTAATCTCGTATTACTATATTTCTTTTCTAGCTCTTCGTGCTCCCGATCAACTCTCCGTAGTACGGCATTAACAGTATTCTTCAAATAGTGTAAATTTTTTGGCGCCCTCTTCTCTAATAGGATAACTGATGTGTTGACGGCGGCATGAGCGGGAACTTCACTATAAAGAAGCTGGACAAGCCCCAATCTCAAGATATGGCGAACTTGCGTCTGCGTATTTCCAAGTTTCTTTTTTGTACAGTGGTTTATAATGCGGTCAATTTG
Source organism: Emcibacteraceae bacterium (assembly GCA_905612225.1). Lineage (GTDB taxonomy): Bacteria > Pseudomonadota > Alphaproteobacteria > Sphingomonadales > Emcibacteraceae > Pseudemcibacter. Next base: position 56,755 of record CAJQRG010000036.1, read on the forward strand.
ACCAAGCCGTCTTATTGCGGTCGTCGTCAAATGACGAACAAAGGCTCTGTCCTGAATAGATATTTCCCGACAGAATTTTTCGATTGAGCCGTCTAACGTTGCGCCTTCATCCAGCACCTTCTTAATAACTAAAAATGCCGCTTCTCTGCTTTTAATATCATTTGCCATAAATATATCCTAAACCGTTGTGTCGCATTAGCACAGGGATAAACTTTTGCCAAGGAGTAGATTTCTTTTCGTGAAGTGTTGGTGTATAATTATATGTAATAATTAGTTTGATCTAAAGTGTCGTCATAATATTGGAGCTCCAGAATGAAAAAGAAAATAATTACATCAGAAAAGATCTCTGAAAACCTTTCTGCTCCCGTGGAAAAGAAAAAGAAACTACCGAAGGAGCTTGGCGGCCGCGAGGGACCTGACCCTGTCCGTTTCGGAGATTGGGAAAATAAGGGTATTGCTTCAGATTTTTAGGGAGTATGATCATTTATGGATTTTTTAATTGAAAATGAGCAAGCCATTCGCGTAAGCGTCTTTTTAAGCCTTTTACTGATATTAGGTGGAGCAGAGCTGATAGCTCCCCTTGCCAAACGACAAATGGGCCGACCTTCTCAATGGCTTACCAATCTCTCAATTGTCCTTCTGGATAATTTGACGCTTAAATATTTATTTCCTCTGCTCGCCGTTGGCGTCGCTGAGCTATCATCAAAATCTGGTATCGGTCTATTTAACGCTTTAAGTTTAAATTTTTGGTTTGAGTTTGGATTAACTCTTCTTCTTCTTGATTTTTTGATGTATTGCCAACACGTGCTTATGCATAAAGTTCCAATACTTTGGCGACTACACCGCATGCATCATACGGAGATAAGCCTAGATGTATCCTCGGCTGTGAGATTCCATCCCATCGAAATTATTTTTTCTATGTTATTTAAAATGGGCTTCATTCTAATGCTTGGAATATCAGTAGAAGCTGTGATTGTTTTTGAAATACTCCTTAATGGCCTTGCTTTATTTAACCATAGTAATTTAAAAATTCCGCACTCATTCGAAAATATCTTGAGAAAAGTTATTGTTACACCAGAAATTCACTGGATCCATCATTCGGAGGTTGTTCGAGAGACTAAGGGTAATTTTGGTTTTAATCTAATATTTTGGGATAAGGCCTTTAGTACATATATTGATAAACCAACTTTAAATTATGACGTCATGCAGCAGGGGCTCAGCGAATTTGGCTTTACAACCCCCCTAAGCCTCAAAGAATTAATAATATCACCCTTTAAAAACTATCCCCCGACAGCACCCGCGAAAGAAACCCCGTGAAAGAAAAAGAGCTGCGATTAGCGCTGGTATGTTTTGGTGGCGTATCTCTCGCAGTTTATATTCACGGCGTTAGTAAAGAAATGCTAAAATTAGCCAGAGCGTCTAAGGCAATCCACGCCAGCCCGGATCCCCAAGATATAACAAGAGATAAATATCTCTATCCCAATAAAAATATCACTGATATTCCAGATACGGAGCTAGTTTATTTTGATATTTTAAAAAGCTTTTTACCGGAACTAGACCTGAGAATTATTATTGATACTATCGCAGGCGCCTCTGCAGGGGGAATGAATAGCATTTTCCTAGCCCGTGCAATTTCCCATGATCTTAATTTTGATCACCTTCGCCACCACTGGCTCATCGAGGCCGATGTTAGCCGACTTATTGGAACGAAAAAAAATGCTGTTCATTGGAGCCATCTTTTTTCTAAACCACTAATAAGTCTTTTAAGTAGTAAATTTCTTGGTAAGAGTAATTTAAGTACAAAAGTTAAGGAAAAGCTCCCCGCCCTCCTTAACCTTTGGGACCTAAAGCCACCTTTTAATGGCCCTCACCTCCTTGGTTTAGTGTATAGTGGCCTTAAGGGTATGGGGGCTATTAATTATCAGTCTCTATTACCACGCGGTCACAAGCTGGAGCTTTTTGTTACGGTTACTGATTTTTACGGCTACAAGCGCACTATGTTTCTAAATGATCCGCCAGTTACGTCCGAAACTGAGCATCGCCATAATCTTAAATTTAGTTATTTTAAAAGGCCTCATAACAAACATTTATCAAAGTTTGAAAGTGATTTTGACGATCGTGGACTTGCCTCCCTGTGCTTTGCCGCAAGAGCAACGGCATGCTTTCCTGGAGCCTTTCCGCCTGCCCAACTTCGTGAAACTGATAGTTTCTTTAAAGAGCAAGGAAAAACATGGGAAGGAAAGATGAACTTTATTTCTAAAAACTTTAAAGAATACCAACAAGCAGGCGCCGATCCAGAGCTAACCTCTTTTATCGATGGCAGCATACTTAACAATAAGCCCTTTGATCAAGCCATCAACGCTATTCACGACCGGCCTGCATTTAGAGAGGTCAGCCGACGGATAATATATATAGACCCCAAGCCCGCAAGCTTTAAGCACACGGCTAATGGCACCCCGCCAACTATGTTTACGACACTGAAAGGTGCTATGTCAGACATTCCCATGAATGAGCCCATGCATGATGATCTTGAGGACATTGCGGCTCATAATCGGCAGGTTGAAAAAATTCGCTCTGTCATAAATTCGGTAAAGCCAAGCGTAGAAAAGTTTGTTAACAGTATTTTACCAAAGTTACATAATCAAATCACTACCGCTGCAAATTTACAAAAATGGCGTGATAAGGCCCGCACGAGTGCGGCCGCAGCATCCGGCTACTCCTACGAAGCTTATACAAGCTTAAAAGTTCAAAGCACCGTGGAGGATCTTACAGAATTAATATCTGATATATGTGATCTAGAGCCACAAGGCACTGAAAAAGAGCGTTTATTTTTCTTTATGCACTCTTGGGTACTTAAGGATACGTTGGAAAAAGGCCCCTTAGTTACTGCTCCGTCATGGACGAAATTTACCCTTAGCTTTGATATTAACTATCAAAAAAGACGGCTCCACTTTCTTATTCAAGAATTAAATAATCAGTATTCGTTTAATCCAAACTGTGTAAACAAGCTTGATGTTTACAAAATGGCTCTTTATCAAATTCTAGAAACAATAAAAAGGCCTGCCATTATTAATGCAGTTAAAGTTTCTAATAGAGTTACCCTGAAAGAGCTCGTTAAAAAGGTTGCTGCGTTGCCTATTAGTGATGATCTTGAGAATCAAAAAAACTGCGCGCTTTTAAATAAGACCACTCCCGTTATGGAAAATATCTTAGAAATTTTATTGAATGTCATCCGGCTGGATCAAGTAAGAGACAAAATCGATAACGTTATAGCTATTCAACTTAATGGTTCATGGGAAAATAACTTCCGACAAAGCCTAATCACAAATTATTTAGGGTTTGCTTTTTGGGATGTCATTACATTTTCAATTATAGGCTCAAAAGCTATTGGTGAGTTTAATGAAATTCTTGTAAACCGTATTAGCCCAGATGACAATCTTGTCCTAAAATCAGATCCGCTTGAAATGCCCCTAAAGGGAACAGCCATGCGAAGTTTTGGCGCCTTCTTTAGTCGAGCAGACCGTGAAAATGACTACCTTTGGGGCAGGCTTAATGGGGCAGAGCGCCTCATAGACATGCTTTATGAGCAATCAACGTCTGAGGATATAAGTCATAAATTAGACATAGTTGCGATCAAAAAGAAGGCCTTTAGCTCCATTCTCGAGGCAGAAAAAAAGCACTTAAAGGTTATTCCTGAATTATTTAAAAAAATTCACAGACGCATCCGCAAGCTTTAACTACATAAACCCCATCTCAAGTCGAGCTGCCTCACTCATCATGGACATATCCCAAGGCGGCTCAAAAACTAAGTTCACGTGAACATCACCAATACCCTCTACCTCACGTACTTTCATTTCCACTTCCCCCGGCAAAATCTCAGCTACTGGACAGTTGGGGGATGTTAGTGTCATGGTCACGATTGCATCCGCAAATTCATTAAATTCTATGTCATAAATTAAACCAAGCTCATATATATTAACTGGAATTTCAGGATCATAAATTTCACGAATTTTTTCCGCAGCACTGCTTTGAAGTTTCTGTTTTTCTTCTTCATTAATATGTATGCCCCCAGCGTTAGGCGTTGGTTTAGAGGAGCTCTCCTCGCCTTTTTCTTCCGCCTGTTCAATTAAAAATCCATCTAAGAAGCTCATATTCTGTTTCCTTTTTACCCGAAAATTCTATTTACTTTATGAAGCCCGTTAATCAAACGGTCAATATCATTAGTGGTGTTATAAAGGCCAAACGAAGCTCGGGCTGTTGCTGGTATGTCCATAAAGTCCATAACTGGCTGGGCACAATGATGCCCCGCACGAATGGCAATGCCGTCCTGGTCCAAAATAGTACCTATGTCATGGGGGTGTGCTGCCTCCATAGTAAAGGATAGCATACCTGCCATTTTGTCAGCCCGGCCACGTAGTTCCATGCCCTTTACTTCCATAATTTGTTCAAGCGCATATTCTAGTAACACTTGTTCGTGATCACAAATATTTTCGATTCCAAGCGTATTCACATAATCAATTGCAGCTGCCAACCCGATCCCACCCACAATATTGGGGGTTCCTGCCTCAAATTTATGTGGCAATTCATTATATATCGTCTTCTCAAACGTAACAGATCGGATCATATCTCCACCGCCTTGATATGGAGGCATGTCCTCAAGAAGGGCTTGCTTGCCATAAAGCGCGCCTACGCCCGTTGGACCATAAATTTTATGGCCAGAAAAAACATAAAAATCCGCATCCAATTCATTTACGTCAATTCCCATATGTGGCAAGGACTGGCAGCCGTCAACAAGCACAAGGGCACCAACGCTGTGTGCTAGTTTTATAATTTCTTTTATGGGCGTTATAGTGCCAAGTGCATTCGAAATATGGGTTATGGCTACCAGTTTTGTTTTTTCACTTAAAAGTCGGGCATAATCTTCTAGTAGAAAATTTGCTTTATCATCGATAGGACTTACGGTGATAGTAATATTTTTTTCGTCTCGCAGCATTTGCCAGGGCACAATATTTGAATGGTGCTCCATCTGACTAAGGATAATTTCATCGCCTGAACCAAGATTTTGACGCCCCCAAGTCTGTGCAACAAGGTTTATGGCCTCTGTAGCACCCCTAACAAAGATAATTTCCTTAGACGATTTGGCACCAATATAGTTTTTCACGGTTTCACGCGCAGCTTCATATTTTGACGTAAGTGCTTGTGACAAATAATATCCTCCACGATGGATATTTGCATACTCGCTTCCATAACAGTTTGCAACTTCGTCAATAACTGCTCTTGGTTTTTGAGAACTTGCAGCGCTATCCAAAAATGTCAGCGGCTTTCCATAAACTTCCTGTTCAAAAATAGGAAAATCTTTGCGGATTTTTTCAACGTTATAATTATTCTGACTCACTTTATTCATTCCTTAGTCTCCTCAGAAAGCCAATTCAAAGCTAACTCGAGATATTTCAACCGAACCGGCTCTAACTTAATATCTTCAAAAACTTCCGCCACGAACGCTTCAACTAAAAGTGCTTTAGCAGCATTTTGATCGAGACCACGTGACTTTAAATAGTAAAGTGCTTCCGCATCAAGCTCACCAACCGTCGCGCCGTGGGAGCATTTGACATCATCGGCATAAATAAGAAGTTCCGGCTTACTATTAGCTTCCGCATTTCGGTCGAGTATTAAATTTTTGTTTGACTGATCCGCATTGGTGAGCTGCGCATCTTTTGCCACGTATACTTTACCTTGAAAAGACGACTTGCCGCCCTTATCGAGCACACCCCTATAAATCTGATCACTTGTACCTTCAGGAAACATATGTTTCATGTGCGTAAACACGTCATGAGAATTACCATTTCGTCCTAAAAATGCACCCCTAAGATCAACATTTGACTGAAGGCCCGTTAAGGTGGGTTTTATTTCTGTACGGCTTATTTTTCCCCCTAAATTTAAGGAATAGTGTTTGAAATTTGCTCTTTGATCAACGTCAACGTGCGTATCAGCCGTGTGAATAGCCTTTTTACTTTCCTGCTGTATTTGATATATCTCAAGTACAGCATTCTTGCCTACGATAGCTTCTGTTACATGATGGCGCCAATAGTTATGCTCGTCAGAACCTATAAATGTTTCAACCATTTGGGCAAAGGAATTATCTTGCAGGTCAATGAAGCATTTTGTGGTTATTGATTTATTTTCTGAGGAAGTAGTGGTGTTGTGTATTATCTGAATTGGCCCTGCCAACTTAGTATTTTCGTCTACAAAAAGAACATACCCGCCTGTCATTATAGCTGTATTCAAATTTTGCAAGCTGCTGCCATCATCCTTTTTATTAAATAGTTTTTGAGCAGCTTCTGGATAATCCTTCATATAGTCATTAAGACTTAGGAACTTGACACCTTTTTGACTTTCTATTGTTGAGGTGGCCTTATTGTAAAATCCATCCGTAAAGACAATTTTAGAACCATCAAGGCTCTCAAACGGTGCCGTTTCATTACCTGCCCTGTCAGAGGATGTTAGTAAATCAAAATTTCCACTATTCAGTTGCCCGAGATTGGTATATTTCCAGGCCTCCATTTTTGGTCCTGGTAAACCAAATTGTAAAAATTTAGCCATGGCTTCCTGGCGAAGCATATTAACCCAAGCCAATTCTGATCTAGGCAGCGAACCGCCCCACAGATCAAATTGAGCTTTAAATTTTAGGCCATCTAGGTGATTTTTAGCTGTCATCTCAATTACTCTTACGCTGCATTTTCTTCAATACCAAGGCCCGCATAGCCTTCTTTTTCAAGTCGAATTGCTAATGTTTTATCCCCAGATTTTACGATTTTTCCATTTGCTAATACATGCACAAAGTCGGGAACTACGTAATCAAGAAGGCGTTGATAATGGGTGATTACTAATATGGACTTTTCAGGACATCGCATTCTGTTAATACCGTCTGCTACAATTCGAAGCGCGTCAATATCCAGCCCACTGTCCGTTTCGTCAAGTACCGCTAAAATAGGATCAAGCATGGACATTTGAACCATTTCATTGCGTTTCTTTTCACCACCAGAAAAGCCGACATTAACCGCACGCTTAAGCATTTCAGGATCCATTTCTAGCTCTGCAGCCTTGGATCGAATAAGTTTCAAAAAATCTCCTGCAGCCATCTCGCCCTCGTTCCTATATTTACGAACCGAATTAATTGCAGCCCTAAGGAAATTTATGTTTGATACCCCGGGAATTTCAACTGGATACTGAAACCCAAGAAATACACCTTCCCCTGCTCGCTCACTAGCTTCAAGTTCGAGAAAGTTTTTACCCTTGAATGTCACAGAACCATCAGTTATTTCATAACCTGGCTTTCCACAAATAGCATAAGATAGAGTTGATTTTCCAGCACCGTTCGGGCCCATAATAGCGTGTACTTCGCCATCATTAATGGTCAGATTAAGCCCTTTAAGGATTTTCTGTCCACCAACTTCAACGTGTAAATTTTTAATTTCTAGCATAATTTTATCCAAATATAGGTCGGCTTAACCAACACTGCCTTCTAAACTAATTCCCAGTAATTTCTGAGCTTCAACCGCAAATTCCATCGGTAGTTGTTGCATCACTTCTTTACAAAAACCATTAACAATTAATGAAACAGATTCCTCTACGTCAAGGCCTCTTTGTAAACAATAGAAAAGCTGCTCGTCACTAATTTTTGATGTAGTAGCTTCATGTTCAATTTGAGAGGTTGGGTTTTTTGCCTCAATATACGGAACGGTATGAGCCCCACACTCATCACCAATGAGAAGGCTGTCGCACTGGGTAAAGTTACGTGTATTTTCGGCGTTAGGCATAACCTTCACCAAGCCTCTGTAAATATTTTGAGCCTTCCCGGCTGAAATTCCTTTTGAGATAATGGTAGATGATGTGTTTTTACCAATATGGATCATTTTAGTACCCGTATCGGCCTGTTGATAATTATTCGTAATCGCAACAGAATAAAATTCTCCCACCGACCCGTCTCCTTGCAAAATACAGCTAGGGTATTTCCATGTTATAGCTGAACCTGTTTCAACCTGGGTCCAAGACACCTTAGAATTCAGGCCACGACAAGCAGCCCGTTTTGTTACAAAGTTATATATTCCTCCGACGCCATTTTTATCGCCTGGATACCAATTTTGCACCGTTGAATATTTAACCTCAGCTTCATCAAGGACAACAATTTCAACTACTGCGGCATGAAGTTGGTTTTCATCTCGCATAGGTGCCGTGCATCCCTCAAGGTATGAAACATATGAATTATCATCTGCAATAATAAGCGTGCGTTCAAATTGCCCTGTGTTGGCTTCATTAATTCTAAAATAGGTACTAAGTTCCATCGGACAGCGCACCCCTTTAGGAATATAAACAAAGGTTCCGTCCGTGAAAACAGCGCTATTTAATGTTGCATAAAAGTTGTCCGCCGCCGGCACCACTGACCCAAGGTACTTTTTCATCAGGGCAGGATAATCGCGCGCCGCTTCTGAAATGGAACAGAAAATAACCCCCTTTTCCTTTAGTGCTTTACGAAATGTCGTTGCAACCGAAACGCTATCAAAAACAATGTCAACCGCAACACCAGAGAGCACCTCTTGCTCCTGAAGTGAAATGCCTAGTTTTTCATAAGTTTTCAAAAGCTCTGGGTCAACCTCATCAAGACTTTTTGGTCGATCATCCGCTGATTTTGGCGCAGCATAATAATAGATGTCCTGAAAGTTCGGTTTTTCATAATCTAGCATCGCCCAATCTGGCTCCTCCATCTTTAACCATTTTTTATATGACTTAAGGCGCCAGTCTAGTAACCAGGCTGGTTCATCTTTTTTAGCAGAGATAAACCTAATCACCTCTTCGCTTAAACCTTTAGGTGCTTTAACGGTTTCAATATCAGTCACAAATCCGTATTTATACTCGCCAGAAATCTCTTCAACTGCTTGCCGTGTCTCTAATGTACTTACCATCTAATGTTCTACCCTTTGTTTTTTCTTAACCGCTCAGAACTATGAGCGGGAAAAAAATCATATGGTTGTTCTACCATTTCTGATAGCGACACAGTATTGAGCGCCTCATAAACAGCCTTGTTAATCTTATCCCACTTACTACGGGTCATACACACAGGCTCGTAATCACAACCAGCATCCTCATCGCTTAAACAATTCGTCAGTTGCACCGGCCCATCTACAGCCTCAACAATATCTGCAATTGTAATATTTTCTTTTCTATCGTTCATCGAGAACCCACCGCCAACCCCTCGATGAGAGACTAACAGATTTGCCTTAGCCATTTTTCCTAGAATTTTACTTACCGTAGGTAGCGGAACCCGTGTTTCTGAATTTAAGGCCAATGCTGTATGAATGCTATCCGGACAGGCTGCAATATTACTCATCAGCACAACGGCGTAGTCAGCAAGATTGGATAGCCTTATCATCACTCATCCTTATAGAACGAAATTGAATTCGCCTATTACATGATGCCGTAAAGAGGGTTTGTCAATATATATAAGACCAAATTAGTCTTTTTTCGTAAATAATTGAAAAATAAGCACTTTATTAAGAATCGTTCTTAAAAAACGGACGCTTTATTAAGAATCGTTATTAAGTTTTAAGCAAATATCATCAAGCTGTTCGAGAGTTTTATAATAAACTTTTAAGGCGCCTTCTTCCCCATTTCTCAGCTCGAGTTCAACCCTTAAACCAATGGCCGCAGAGAGCTCTCTTTCAAAGATCCTAGTATCTGCATCTTTGTGATTATTGATTTTTAATTTACTATTAGTTTTTTTTGCTGCGCTGCCCTTAAGTCCCCTTGCCAATTGTTCAGTTTTGCGAACGCTAAGGTCGTCTCGCACGACCCGCTTGGCTAACTCAAAAGGATTTTCAGCAGTTATAAGCGCTCGGGCATGCCCCATACTGATTTCGCCCCCTCGCATCAAACTCTGCACCCCCTCAGGCAATGAGAGTAGCCTCATCATGTTAGCGATATGACTTCTACTTTTACCAACGGCTTGACCGAGAGCATTTTGAGTATGGGAAAATTCCGACATCAGGCGTTGGTATCCCATAGCCTCTTCTATAGGATCTAAATCATGCCGCTGAACATTTTCTATGATGGCAATTTCTAAAGACTCTTCGTCGTTCATCTCCTTAATTACGACTGGTACATGATGAAGTCCAGCAGCCTGGGCGGCACGCCAGCGCCTTTCACCAGCTACAATTTCATATCTGTTTTTCCCTTGCGGGCGAACAAGCAATGGCTGCAAAATTCCCTTTTCTTTTATCGACGCAACGAGCTCCTTAGCCCTATCTGCATCAAAAAACATGCGGGGCTGATAGGTATTAGCAACAAGAAACTCTATAGGGATCTCTTTGTTCGAACTTGCACCTCCCGCGGCCCCGAGAACATTATCATAGGAGGCTTCGCCCGCATTCATCAACGAGGACAGCCCCCTACCTAGACCTTTTTTAGAGCCGCGCGCTTTTTGTGCGCTCTTTAATGTTTTTTTAATTTGATCCATTTAACTATAAGCCTTTGATATTAAGTGTTTTTATTTTTTTCGGATTTTTCTTTCTTACGGCGCCTTAAAAATTCTGCTGCAAGTGCGATATAGGCCTGGCTCCCCGTACATTTTAAATCATAGAGTAGGGCTGGTCTTCCGTGAGACGGCGCTTCTGAGACACGAACGTTTCGTGGGATCACCGTCTTAAAGACTTTGTTGCCAAGGTAGTTCCTTACATCAAGAGCCACCTGCTCTGATAAATTATTTCTACTATCAAACATCGTCAGCACAACCCCACCGATCTCAAGGCCTGGATTAAAGTTTGCCTTAACAGTTTCTATCGTTTGTAAAAGTAAGCTTAATCCTTCAAGCGCAAAAAACTCGCACTGCAATGGAACAATGACTATATTGGCTGCAGCTAGTGTGTTGAGTGTAATAAGATTAAGTGAAGGTGGGCAATCAATAAGGACATAGTCATAATTTTCAAGGACTGGGTCACGAAATGCACGCCGAAGCTTGAAAGTGCGCTTCTCTGCATCCACAAGCTCAAGTTCTGCACCTGTCAGGTCGATAGTCGACGGCACTAGATGAAGGCCTGGTACGATCGTATCCACAATAGCCTCCGCTATAGATACTTCCCCCATTATAACTTCGTAGCTACTTTTTTTACGATCACTTCGATCACAACCAAGTCCTGTGCTAGCATTACCCTGCGGGTCCATATCGATAATCAGAACATCCCTCTTAGTCGCCGCAAGCGCTGTAGCAAGGTTTATTGTTGTAGTTGTTTTACCAACTCCGCCCTTCTGATTGGCAACGGCGATGATCTCCGGTTGACGACTTGCTACAGATAAATCACTAGATAACATTGTGGATATACTCCATCTTTCTTATTTTTCTTTTTCTGTCCTGGCCTTTACTTCGCTTAGCAAAAGAACCCTTCCTGATCGGTCACTCTTGCTGGGAAATTTCTTAACCCTAAAGTGTCTATGTTTCTCTGCACTTAAAAGTTCATTTTCTACATTTTTCCCCTTTAGAAACAAGCACTTAGTCGTTGGTTTGATAAATTTATCTGAAAGGTCCAGCAACTTGTTTAAGTCGGCGCAAGCCCGTGAAGTAACCACGTCAACTGGAAATGCCCCTAAATCTTCGATTCTTTTATTATGAACAATAGCATTAATGTCAGTTTGTTGAATAATTTGTTTCATAAAAGAGCATTTTTTTCCAACACCTTCAACCAGGTGTACCTCCCCTATGCCCAGGATGGAAAGCACTAATCCGGGAAACCCCGCACCGCTGCCAAGGTCAAGTATTTTGAGGGGATTATCTGCCTTTATTATATAATCTGAGAGTTGTGCACTATCATAAAAGTGTCTAAGCCACATATTAGGTAAGGTACTATTACTAACTAAGTTTATAGCTTTCTGCCACTTAGTTAACGTCTCTGAATATAAAATAAGCTTATCCATAGTTTCACGTGAAACACCCGTCAACTCATGAAACTCTGTTGCCGTCATGTTATGACCCATTAGGCTACTGCCTTTTTATCTTTTCGTTTCACAAAGCGGAGTAGCGTGGTCAATGCTGCTGGGGTAACCCCCGATATCCTGGCTGCTGCGCCTAGTGTCGAGGGCTTTGCTTTACTTAATTTTTCCTTAACTTCATTAGAAAGACCACCAATTACATTATAATCGAGAGAGGTTGGCAACATAAGGTTTTCATCCTTTCTAAAGGCAACAATATCTGCCTCTTGGCGATCTAGGTAACCGCTGTACGTAGCGTCGATGACTAATTGCTCTATAATTTCAGTTGGGATTTCTTTGAGGATTGGCCAAATATTAGTAATTTGCTCAAATTCTATATTAGGATAAGAAAGCAAAATTTTAGCCGAGCGCCTAACTCCATCTTGATTAATTTTAAGACCATATCTTGAACCCTCATTAGGACTAATCTTGAGATCATCGAGTATTTTACCATATGAAACGAGCTTAGCAATTTTTTCATTAAAGCGGTGTTCTCTTTCTTTTCCTACGACCCCAATATCTATTCCCAGACCTGTCAACCGTTGATCAGCATTATCTGCCCTTAGTTTAAGCCTATATTCTGCTCGAGAAGTAAACATCCTATATGGTTCTTCTGTTCCTTTTGTAACCAGATCGTCAATCATTACACCAATATAGGCATCGGCCCTGTCGAGCAGAAATGGAGTATCACCCAATGAAGAACGTGCCGCGTTAATCCCAGCCATTAACCCCTGCGCAGCAGCCTCCTCATATCCCGTTGTTCCGTTAATTTGGCCCGCCAAGTAAAGTCCCGGCAGTTTTTTTGTCTCCAAAGTAGCCAGGAGTTCCTGCGGGTCTACAAAGTCATACTCTATTGCGTATCCCGGTTGGATTATTTCGACATTCTCAAGCCCTACAATTGATCTTATGTAACTCTCCTGTATATCGACGGGTAAGCTTGTTGATATACCGTTTGGATAAATTGTATCCGTATCCAGCCCCTCAGGTTCAAGAAATATTTGATGAGATGTTTTATCAGAAAAGCGTACTACCTTATCTTCAATAGACGGGCAATATCGGGGGCCTGCACCCTCTATATGACCTGAATACATAGATGATTTGTGAAGGTTTTCACGAATTATATCATGCGTCTTTTCATTTGTGTGGGTTATGTGGCAATCAATTTGTCTTACTTTTATATTTTCAGTCATGAATGAGAAGGGGACAGGGGGTTGGTCTCCCGGCTGTACCGCGCAAACTGACCAATCTATAGTTTTTCCGTTTAGTCGTGCGGGAGTTCCTGTTTTTAATCGCTGTAAAGTAAACCCAAACCTCTCAAGCGTATTTGAAAGACCAATTGCTGGTAATTCTATTTCATTTTTAATAGATTTACGCCCCGCTGGTATTCTTTCATCGCCAATATGGATCATGCCGCGCAAGAAAGTACCTGTAGTAAGAATCACCCTCGCACATGAAATTTTTTCCCCTTTGCCCGTAATAACTCCAGAGACAGGTGCGTCATCTTCACTTTTGATCCACAGATCATCTACGGCAGCCTCTTTTATTGTTAAATTTGGATAACTTGTAAGTATTTGCTGCATTTTTTCACGGTATAGCCTCCGATCGGACTGACACCTTGGCCCCCTCACAGCGGGCCCCTTACGCCGGTTAAGCATTCTAAATTGGATGCCAGATGCATCAGCAACCCGCCCCATAATTCCGTCAAGGGCATCTATTTCGCGAACCAAATGACCCTTACCCAACCCACCTATCGCTGGATTGCATGACATTTCGCCAATTGTTTTGAATTTATGAGTTATGAGAAGCGTATTAACACCCAAGCGTGCCGCTGCCGCTGCCGCCTCACAACCAGCATGCCCGCCACCAATTACAATTACATCAAAATCAACCATAAATATACTATCAATGTTCTAAAAATAAAACGAACTTTACGAAGTCAGGACAAAAATGTCAAAGTTTGATTATGCAAATAGACCAAAGGCTGGAAAATCATGGGGAAGTGTTCCACGTGAAACATGTCGGATATTATTTTCCGATACAAAACTCAGTAAATATCTTTTCTAAAATATCCTCCACATCAACATCACCGGTTATTTTGCCAATATCCCTTGCCGCCATCCTAAGGTCTTCGCTTAGAAGTTCTATTTCAGTATGTTCTGCTGACAAAAACCTGTCCAGGTTATCTTTAGCCCCCCTTAAGTTTGCTCTGTGACGGGTACGTGTAAGTGAGGGTGTTTGCGTGAACTCCATTCTATTTTCTACCTGTCCCTTTAAGGCATCCATGAAAGCATCCATCCCACGGCCCTCTTTTAAGGAAACGTCCCAACAACCAATAGAGGAATCGTCTACTAGAGAGTGATTCACGTTATCTAAAAGGTCGCACTTATTTAATAAAACCAGGGTGTTGTTACCAAAGTGATCCACTGATAGTTTATCGGGGATAGAGCCCCCCAACACATCAATTATTACTATCTTAAGGTCTGCGTCACGGGCCCTCTGCTCCGCGCGCCGGATGCCCTCAATTTCAATTTCGTCCTCGGTTGCCCGGAGGCCGGCCGTATCGATAATACTGACCGGGAACCCCGAAAGGTCGAGGTGAACCTCAAGGATATCCCGCGTCGTTCCTGCAATATCGGAAACAATTGCGACATCTCTTTGTGAGAGATAATTAAGTAAAGTAGATTTTCCTGCATTTGGTGCTCCAAGGATGACAACTTGAAGACCATGTCTCAGCCTTTCACCGCAATGACCGTCGGCGAGATGCTTAGTTATATCTCTTTGTAATTTCTCGATAATTGGTATTACTCGATGAGTTACATCATCAGGAACTTCCTCTTCGGAAAAATCAATACTAACTTCAAGGTAAGCCATAGCTGTGATTAGTTGAAGTCTCCAGCCTTTATAAACATTCCCAAGCTCTCCCTCCATCTGGCGAAGCGCCTGCCTTTTTTGACTTTCCGTTTCAGAATTAATGAGATCAGCAAGTCCCTCAACGGCCGTGAGGTCCATCTTATTATTATCAAAAGCCCGGCGAGTAAACTCACCGGCTTCTGCGCTACGCAGATTGGGTAGCCTAGACAATGCCTCCATAAACCCCCCAACAACCGCATAGCCTCCATGTATATGAAATTCAGCTACATCTTCACCCGTGAAACTATTAGGGCCTGGGAAAAAAATTACCATCCCCCGATCGAGTCTTTCATTCGTGTCAGGGTCAAAAAACCAATTAAGTGTCATCATGCGAGGTCTAAGGGAGAAGCCTTTTTTTGTAAGAGCCAAAACAACGTCTTTTGTTTGAGGGCCAGAAACTCGAATAACACTTATGCCGGCTTTGCCCTTACCGCTTGATAATGCAAAAATAGTCATAAAGTTTATCACCTAGTTTTAAAAATAGTCATAAATTGATCACTATGCTATAACTCAGTCACGGTGATAAAACCATGAAAAAGTGGGCTCTATAAAAGCGAGGGCTGGCCAGCGTTACCTGTTGAATTGTCTCTTGGCTTCTGTAGCATCCAAATATCAACATATCAATAGGCCCTCTTTTTAGGTAAGCCATTGTTTTATAACTTATTTTCGAGTTATCCACAGGGTTATATACAAACTAATTTAACAATCATTTTTTCAATTTAGGGTTGAGTATATCCAAATGACACAACTATCGGTTCACAGCCCTATTGGAGATCTAACAATAAGTGAAGAGAACGAGAAACTTGTATCCATAGATTGGGGTTGGTCACCATTTCAAAAAAAGACCCCGTTATTATTGGAAACAAAAAAATTATTAGAATATTATTTTGATGGGGACGACCTAAAATTTGACTTGCCCCTAAATCCCCCCGGCACCATTTATCAAAAAAAAGTTTGGCAAGCTATCGCAAAGATCCCCTATGGAAAGTTTTTAACATATAGCAAGGTTTCGCAAATGATAAATTCGCATCCGCCTACCGTAGGTATGGCCTGTGGAAAAAACCCAATACCAATTCTAATTCCCTGCCACAGGGTTATAGGGAAAAAGAAACATATTGCAAAATTATCAGCTAGGGAGAGAATAGAAACAAAGAAGTATCTTCTTCAATTGGAAGGACCAAATATCTACTGCAATATAATCAATTAAAAGGATACTAATTTAATCTGCAAGAACTTCGTCTGGATTGATTGGCGAAATTTTAAAGTTATAAACCCCATACAAAACGGATGTAATCGGACTAATTAAGTTAAAAAAGCAATAAGGAGCGTATGCAAATGTAGCCACACCTAGAGTACTTGCAAAAAATGCTCCGCATGTATTCCACGGCACTAGGACTGAAGTAACGGTACCAGTATCTTCAAGGGCCCTTGATAGGTTTTTTGCGGCAAGATTCCGCCGCTTAAACTCTAGTCTATACATCCGCCCCGGAAGTACGATGGCAATATATTGATCCGCAGCTAGGATATTAACCCCTATACATGTGAGGGCGGTAACAAATATAAGCGAGCCCGTCGTTTGAGCCATCCCTATTAATCCAACTACTAACCTTTTCAAGAGGCCAAGCCTCTCCATGATAGACCCAAAGGTAATCGCACACATAACGAGCCATATAGTATCCATCATTCCAGCCATTCCGCCCTGACTTAATAGTTCATCCATTTGTAAATCACCGGTATTTGAGGAAAATCCGGCGAAAAGTGCTCTCCATATCCCGTCAAGTATAGTTATGATATCGCTCCGACCGCCAGCCTCAGCAAATTTTATAATCACGTCAGACTGAAAAATAACGGCCATTGCAATACCCGTAATAGTACCAATAACTAAAGTAGGAAAGGCTGGATTCTTTTTGATGGCCAAAACAAAAACAACAACCAGGGGTAAAAATAAATAGACTCCAATAGTGAAGTTGTTTTCAATAAGGGTAAGTTGGTCGCTAAGATCTACGTCAGCGGAACTAATATCGCTAGATAAACCAAGAATAAGATACAGAACTATAGCTACACTAATTGAGGGTATAGTAGTCCATGTCATGTGACGAATATGTGTAAAAAGGTCTGTTCCAGCAACAGCTGGCGCAAGGTTAGTCGTGTCTGAAAGTGGCGACATTTTATCACCAAAATAAGCCCCTGAAATAATCGCCCCTGCTGTTATTTCAGGCTCTAAACCAAGGCCTGAAGCAATACCCATTAGGCCAATACCAATTGTGCTGGCAACAGTCCAACTACTCCCTATGCTGATGGCGGTAATAGCGCTAAGAATACAGGCAGTAAAATAGAAAAAGATGGGGTTCAGAATTTGTAGGCCATAATAAATCATAGCCGGGACTGTTCCAGAGATTATCCAGGAGCCTATGAGCATACCAACAGCCATTAAGATAAGAATAGCACCATATGTATTAGCTATTCCTTGAGCTATAGCTTTTTCAATATCACGCCATTTATGGCCGTTTTTTACACCAATAATTAGAGCAACACTACCCGCCATAATAAGGGCAATTTGGTTCGCTCCGCTTGACGATCCGTCACCATACAAATAAACTGAAAGACTTAGCATGCTGACTAACGCAATGACTGGTATTAAAGCGTCGAGGAAGCTTGGTTCGCGGGGCTCCGAAGTAGACATAAAAATAATCCCTAAGTTTTATCTTTTTATTAAAGCTGAGAACATATCAAAAGACAGCCTATAAAAGAACCGTCAAATATAAAACCTTTTGATAATATTAATTAATTATTCATTGAGCTGTAAAACTCTTCATTATCTTTAGTCTCTTTGAGTTTATTAATAAGAAACTCAATTGCATCTATGGATCCCATTGGCATAAGAATACGACGGAGCACGTACATTTTTGCCAGTGTGCCTGCATCAAGCAAAAGCTCTTCTTTTCGTGTTCCAGATTTAGTTATATCGATGGCTGGGAAGATCCGTTTATCACTTACCTTGCGATCAAGAACAATTTCAGAGTTCCCTGTACCCTTAAACTCTTCAAAAATAACTTCATCCATGCGGCTACCAGTATCAATGAGTGCTGTTGCAATAATAGTTAAAGAACCGCCCTCCTCAACGTTACGTGCCGCTCCAAAGAACCGTTTTGGCCTCTGCAGAGCGTTGGCGTCAACACCACCAGTTAGCACTTTTCCAGAGCTTGGAATGACCGTGTTGTAAGCACGAGCTAGACGGGTGATACTATCAAGAAGAATAACAACGTCATGTTTGTTTTCTGTTAAGCGTTTTGCTTTTTCTATGACCATTTCTGCAACCTGAACATGACGACTAGCAGGCTCATCAAAAGTAGAGCTTACAACCTCACCAATAACTGAGCGACGCATATCAGTAACTTCTTCTGGTCGCTCATCAATTAGCAGAACAATCAAAAATACGTCTGGGTGGTTTTCCTTTATGGCATGAGCGACATTTTGCATGAGAACTGTCTTACCCGTTCTTGGCGGGGCAACAATTACTGCACGTTGTCCAAAACCTATTGGGGCAACAAGATCAATTACTCTGGTAGATTTATCTTTTAATGTAACATCGGTGCGGTCGAGCCTAAATTTTCTATCAGGATGAAGTGGCGTAAGGCTGTCAAAGTGAACCTTATGTTTACTTGCATCTGGATCTTTATAATTTACCTGCGCAACTTTAAGCAATGCAAAATAGCGCTCTCCTTCTTTGGGCGCACGTATAAGCCCCTCAACAGTGTCTCCGGTTCTCAGGCCGAAACGTCTAATTTGGCTTGGACTCACATAAATATCATCTGGTCCAGGAAGATAGTTCGATTCTGGAGATCTTAAAAAACCAAAGCCGTCTTGCAATACTTCTACAACTCCGCCGCCCGAAATTTCTTCATTTCGCCCTGCAAAAGCCTTCAGAATGGCAAACATTAGCTCTTGCTTTCGCATTGTGCTGGCATTTTCAACATCATTGTCTTCGGCTAATATCAAAAGATCGGCCGGTGCCTTCTTTTTTAGATCCAATAGGTTCATGGTGAGTATCCAAACATGGTGATTTATGGGGAGTTAATTTTGAGAGAAGTTCAAGAAGTTAATGAATAAAGGGAGTTTTATATATCAGGCGATACATTGAATATTTTGATCCTACTATATTTCTAATCATATTCAAAGAGGATTTTTATTTTATTGAAACGGTTTAAGAAAAACAACAAAAACAATTATAATCATCAATACCGTGGGCACCTCATTCATTAAACGAAAGTATTTTTCAGTATGCTGATTGTTATCCTTTTCAAATGCCTTCCGCCATTTAGATAAACAGCCATAAAACCCCGACATCAAAATAACGGCTGCTAATTTAATATAAAACCAACCGCCATCAGACCAACTCTCTTGACCAAAAGACAGGGCAATACCGAAAACCCAAGCCGCGATCATAGCCGGGTTAATAATTATCCGCATTAGTTTACGTTCCATCTCCTTAAACATTTCGGATCCAATGCTGCCCTTTTTAAGCCGCGTATGATAAACAAATAAACGTGGCAGATAAAACATACCGGCCATCCAACTAATCACGAATATGATATGGAACGATAATAACCACAAATAGTATTCTTGAAAAAAACTAATTAAACTATCAATCATTTATAGGCCTATTTTTAAAATTTACCTGCAAGAGGAGTAAAGGTTGTAAATATAACGTACATCACTAAAAACTCTATCTTCTATAGTTTAAAATAATATCAGAAACTAATTTCACATTCTCTGTAGGTGTTTGAGGAATGATACCATGACCAAGGTTAAATACGTGCCCTCCGTCTTTTAAGTGGTCAAGAATGTGATAAACCGCGTTCTCCAGGGCAATACCACCACTTGCCAGCAAAAGAGGGTCTAGGTTACCCTGAACAGTACAAAGTGGTTGAATAGTGCTACGAACCCAAGATGTTGACATCGATGTATCAATACTAACTGCCGTAACCTTTGTTTTTTTAATATAATTCTTCAGTTTGGCACCGGCGCCTTTAGGAAAGCCAATGATTGGTACATCAGGGTAAACTTTCCTAATATTTTCAATAATTTTTTGAACTGGCTCTACACACCAAGTAATAAACTCTCCGGCGGGAAGAGACCCTGACCAACTATCAAATATTTGTAGCGCTTCGGCGCCATGATCTACTTGTTTAATTAAATACTCAGAAGTAGAATTAATCAAAAGGTTAATAAGTTTTGAGAATGTTTCTCTATCTTGATAAGCCATAAGCCTAGTGCTAGCTTGATCTTTTGAGCCGCGACCACCCACCATATAAGTAGCAACAGTCCAAGGAGCACCGGCAAATCCAATTAAGGCAACACCACTTGGCATCTTTTTTGATAAATTAGTAATGGTTTGGTACACAGGACTTAAATGATCATGCATACCTTCCATGGAAAGAGCTTCTAATGTCCTAACATCGTTTACAGGCGTTAAAACGGGACCCTCTCCTGCTTTGAATGCCAACTCTTGTCCTAATGCGTGAGGAATTACGAGAATATCTGAAAATAATATAGCAGCATCCATATTAAATCTTCTCAAAGGTTGTAATGTTACCTCTGTTGCAAACTCTGGATTATAGGCTAAATCTAAAAACGATCCTGCTTCTGCTCTCAACTTCATATATTCTGGTAAGTAACGACCTGCCTGCCTCATAAACCAGAATGGCACTCTTTCGGCGACTTCGCCTTTAAGCGTTCTTATTAGAAGTTTTTCACTACTTGCGGTTACATTTTTCAAAATAGTTATCCACGGGTTTTACTACTTATACTAAATAAATATATAAGTATTGTAGTTGTTAGTAGAGCCTATGAAAAGCAAGGATTAAATACTATCAACAGGAAGTACCACATTTATCAACAAGAGTTTATATATATATATTTTGAAACAAATATAAACAACATGCTCTAAATTCAATTGCTTTCATATCTTGAATGATAGCAAAAAGCTAGAAATATTGTTATGGTCTAATAATTATAAATCCGCAAAAAATAATGTACTAACAGGTTAAGCTATCGGGTACTAAAAATGAATAACGGGTATAAAAAATAAAATTATTGTAAATATAGCTATTTATCCCCACTATTCACTTAATTATATCGTTCAAAATGAGAAAATATTTAAATGACAAAACTTCATCTTCATTTGGTTTCCGATTCTACCGGCGATACCCTTGAGCAGGTAGCTAAAGCTTCTTTAGTGCAATTTCCTGGAATAGAGCCCATCAAACACTACTGGCCAATGATTAGGACGGCACGCCATATGGAGCGACTTATCGAGGAGATGAAAGATAACCCCGGTATTGTAATGTTTACTCTGGTAGATCATGAAATAGAAGAGGTGCTAGTTGGCGCCTGTAAAAAAAATAAGTGGCCATATATTTCTGTTCTTCATGGCATAATTCGCGAACTTGGCCGACATCTTGGAGAGCCACCAACGGAAAGACCCGGGCTTCAACATCAGATGGATAAGGCATACTTTGAACGTATTGATGCCATTCAGTACACACTTGCCCATGACGATGGACAAATAGCCGATGGTTTGGCTGAGGCGGATATAATTTTACTAGGCGTATCGCGAACGTCCAAAACACCAACGTGTATTTATCTTGCTAACCGCGGGTATAAATCTGCTAATATACCTATTGTCCCAGGTCATCCACTTCCGTTAGAGCTCGAACAGTCTAAGGGAAAGTTCATCGTGGGTCTGGTAAACAGCGTTGATAGGTTAGTTCAGATCCGTAGAAGCCGACTTCTTATGCTAAAAGAGGACAAAACCACAGACTACATAGATGAAGTGCGCGTCAAAGAAGAAGTTAAAGAAGCGCGCCGACTGTTCAACAGGATGGGATGGCCTATTGTGGATGTAACTCGCCGGTCTATTGAAGAAACGTCTGTTGCGATTGTAAACCTCAAAAAAAAATATGATGAAGGAAAAGTGGAATGAGAAACCCTGACGTAAAAATTGTCGGTGTTGTTGGCGACCCTATATCTCATAGCTTGTCCCCTCGATTGCATTCTTATTGGCTGAAAAAATATAATATTCTTGGCGACTATGTTCCATTTCATATAACTAAGAATGAACTGCCTAATTTTATTAATAGCCTAAAGGGGGATAATATTACGGGTATTAATTTAACTGTTCCGCATAAGGAAAGTGCAATGAAGCTGGTTGACGAGGCGGATGCTTCAGCAAAAAAAATAGGAGCGGTCAATACTATTTATTTTGATAATAAAAATAGGATAATCGGCTCTAATACAGACGGGCATGGTTTTTTAAAAAACCTCCGAAACTCCGCTGAGGGCTGGAGGGCGGATAATTGTCCTACTGTGATAATTGGTGCCGGAGGCGCAGCGCGCGCAGCCATTGTCAGCTTGCTTGATGTGGGTGTTCCAGAAATTAAGCTTATTAACAGGACCCAGGAGCGGGCCGTTTGTTTGTTGCAAGAAATTGACGACAATAGAATAAGGGTCATTCCGTGGGGGGGGCGCGAAGACGCTCTTTCGGGTGTTAAACTTCTAGTAAATGCAACAACATTAGGTATGGTCAGCCAACCAGCGCTCGAGCTTTCCCTTGATAAATTACCCAAAGACGCAACGGTTTATGATATTATTTATAATCCTATCGAGACCAAGCTCATTAAACAAGCGCGTGAGCGCGGCAATAAGACGGTAGATGGGCTCGGCATGTTACTTCATCAGGCGGCGGTTGGATTTAAGGCCTGGTTTGGGGTTGACCCCGAAGTAGATGATGGCATAAGAAATCATTTACTTGAGGTCCTAAGATGATAACTATTGGCCTTACCGGATCCATTGGCATGGGTAAAACCGAAACAGCAAAGTACTTTTCTAAAAAAGGTGTGCCGGTTTTTGATAGTGATGCGTTCGCTCATAAACTTCTTGGCCCTAAGGGAGCTGCAGTTGATGAGGTGGCCCGCAACTTTTCCGGTGTAAAAAAAGATGATTATATAGACCGTAAAATACTTGGTGCATGTGTTTTTGAGAACGAAAATTCTTTGCAGTTACTTGAAAAAATTTTGCACCCCTTGGTTGTTAAAGGACGGAAAGCTTTCATTAAAAATGCAAAAACGGATATTATTCTCTTTGATATTCCACTTTTATTTGAAAAAGGATATGAGAATGACTTTGATTATATTGTTGTCGTCTCTGCATCCGTCGAAACTCAAAAACAACGTGTATTAAAACGAACGGGAATGACTAAAGAACGATTGAAGGAAATACTCGCAAAACAACTTCCTAATATAAAAAAAATAGAAATGGCCGATTTTATTGTTCAAACTGATCTTGGCTTCGACTATGCTAAAAAGCAGGTTTCTGACATAATAGAACAAATTAGGAAATAATTAATGCGTGAAGTGGTGTTTGATACAGAGACAACAGGCTTTGATCCCTTTAATGGTGACCGAGTTGTTGAAATAGGATGTGTTATTGTTGAAGACTATTTGCCTACTAAGGAAGTATACCACACCTATATAAACCCTGAACGGAACATGCCTATATCGGCGGAGCAAATTCACGGTCTTTCGGAAGAATTTCTTAAGGGCCATCCAACCTTTAGTGAAATAATAGCTGATTTCCGAGACTTTTGTGGTGATATGAAGTTGGTTGCCCATAATGCTGAATTTGATATGAAGTTTATTAATTGGGAAATGAAAAACCTTGGTTTTGCCGTTTTTCCAGCTAGTCGAGCAATAGATACTCTTTCAATAGCGCGACGTAAATTTCCTGGCGCAAGCAATACTCTTGATGCTCTATGTAAAAGGTTTTCTGTTGATAACTCAAATAGGGTCAAACACGGAGCCCTTTTGGATGCTGAGTTGCTGGCGGAAGTATACTTGGAGTTGATGGGGGGTAGACAAACCGGGCTTAGTTTAGTTTCTGATGGAAAGAATATTGAGACGAGCGACTCGGAGGTATTATTAGAAAAAATACATAGAGAACCTCGGCCTCATAGCGCAAGCATGGAAGAACTAGATAGGCATCAGACATTTATTAAAAGTATTGAAAAATCTCTTTGGGATTAGATATCTAAAAGGCCCTCACAGGCGCGAGAGCCCTTTAGATACTGAAAATTAGTTAGTTTACTACGATATCATCGTCACTGTCACCAGCCTGCTTTTGTTCAGTAGCAGCTTGAATTTGCTGATGGTAAAGCTTGGAAAAATCAATCGGCTCAAGCATAAGTGGCGGGAAGCCGCCATCGCGTGTTATGTCGGAAAGAATTCGACGCGCGAATGGAAATATTTGACGCGGAGCCTCAACCATTAGAAATGGCTGTAGTTGGTCTTCTGGAAGGTTTTTAATACCAAATAAGCCAGAATAAAGAAGTTCTGCTACAAAGGCGGTGTCCTCACCTGAGAGTGCTGTTGCAGTAATTTTTAAATCAACTTCATAAACATCATCGCCCATCTGTTGTGCATTAAGGTTTACGTTAATGTTCATAGAAGGTTGTTCCGTAGAGAGCTTCTGAATTGTTTGAGCTGGAGTGGGGTTTTCAAAAGATAGATCTTTAATATACTGACCTAAAATACTGATTTGAACCTCACCATTGTCCTCTTCATTTGAAGTAGCGCTTTGTTCTTTAGTATCTGACATTTTGTCTTTTCCTAACTTATATTCACAAATATTATGTTTCTGCTAACATGCTTTTTTATTATTCACAAGTGATACTAGCTTAAAACGTATGTTTAAAATGACTTTTTTTGTTTTCTATTCAATTTTTTAAATCGTTGTCTTCGTTTTCTTTGGGAAGGGATTTATTTAACGGAGGTGTCTCGCCCGTTTCTTTAAATTCTCCATCGATAATGATGCCGCTAGAATATGCGGACTTTGGCGGGGCTGGTTGTTTCTTTTCGCCCGCCTTAACCAATATATTTCCGAGCAGGCCCCGGATTGGCGCAATCGCTAGCATGGCAGCGACACCGTCTGTTATAAAGCCAGGTAATAGAAAGAAAAACCCTGCAACAGCAAGAAAAAAGCCGTGTATAAGTTCTGAAACGGGACTTTCTCCACGTTCGATAGTATTTTTGAGGTTGTGAAGTACCTGTACCCCTTCTTGCCGTATGATGTAAATCCCAAGCATTGCCGTAAAGAGAGTGAGCATGAGGGCCGAGAGCCCGCCAATCTCATCAGCCACCCCCGCGAATACAAGAAACTCAAGATACGGAACACCGAAAAGAACAATTAAAAATAATAATGGCATTTATCATCCAAACAGTTGAAATTTAAATTCATAATATATACATCATGGTCTATCTAATATAGTGTTTAATTTTAGATCTCCAAGTTGGGATCAATCAATTATGTCTTTCTAGGCGGACAGGTATTTGTAGGAATCATGATGGACGACAATTTATTTTTAATAATTATGGCCTTGGTAGCGGGATTTATCATACTGCAGTTGCGCAGATCACTTGGCCGTAAGGGTGGGTATGACGGCAAGGATGATAAAGACCCTGATCGCGCGTTACAAAAAAAAAGAAAGCCTCAAGAAATTGTTACTCCCATAAAAAATGGTTTAGAACAGGATGATTACCTTACTAAGAAACCACGACAAAATAATGACGTGGGAGTACCTAAATCCTCTCCTTTTTACGACACCCTTGAAAAAATAAACTCTTTAGATAATCAGTTTACTCTTTCAACTTTTATAGACGGCGCTGAATATGCTTATGGCTTTATTTTAAAGGCATTTTGGGATGGTAATTGTAAAATACTTGGGAATCACCTTAGTCGCGATGTTTTAGGTGAATTTGAGGGTGTAATAAATGATATGAAAAGTACCGGGAAAACATTTGATAACGTGCTAAATGACATTGAAAAAATAGAACTTGAAGATGCCAGCCTCAATGGCACGATGGCAGAGCTTATCATAAGGTTTAACAGTCACATGACTGTTGTTACAAGGAATGATGACGGCAGTGTTGCGGAGGGGGATCCTGAAAAAGTTCAACCTGTTGTTGATATCTGGACATTTTGCCGTGATGTTGCGCGTGGGGATCCTAACTGGACACTTGTTGCCACCAGTAACGAATAGCAAAGGCAGGAGGATAATAATAGGCAAATATGAAAAATATCTATGCACCTACATTTCTGATTGGCCTGTTTGTTTTCTCTCTATATTTACTTACCAGTTCAATCACCCCCCGTCCCCCTGATAAATTTATAGTTCTTGATTTTGCAAATATTGAAGGGTGGTCGAGCGACGATCAATCTTTAGCCTTAACGGCATTTCAAATTTCTTGTGAGCGAATTTTAAAATATCCAGCGATAAAGTCGTTTGGCGAGTTTGGAAGAGCCGCTGACTGGCAACCCTCGTGTACGGAGGCACTGAAAACCGATTTTGATGACGCGCGAATGTTTTTTGAAAGTAGGTTTACACCACTTGCATTTTTAAAGCAGGGATGGGGACTTTTTACGGGGTATTATGCGCCAGTATACAAAGGGTCACGGGAGCGTAGCGATAAATATAGTGCGCCTTTATATATGGTCCCAAGAGAGCTGCAAAATATTGATCTTGGCGACTTTGATCAAAGTTTGAAAGGACGCACAATTATTGGCGAAATTAAAAACGATGAATTTGTACCCTATAAAACCAGAAAAGAAATAGATCAAGGTGCGCTAGACAATCAAAACTTGGAACTGGTTTGGCTAGAAAAAACTGAAGAAACATTTTTTTTACAAATTCAAGGTTCTGGGTTTATAGAGCTTGAAGACGGACAGTTAGTGCACCTCGGTTATGCGGAGCGCAACGGAAGGCCCTACCGTGCTATTGGTCAATTTTTAATTGAAAGGGGTGACATCACAAGAGAAGATATGTCGCTTCAGGCAATTCTCGACTGGATGGGAAAACACCCCGAACAGTCGAATGAACTCATGTGGAAAAATCCGTCCTATGTCTTTTTTGTTGAACGTAACTTGAAAACCCCCATCGGCAGTCAGGGCGTAGGCCTAACGCCTGGCCGGTCTCTGGCTGTTGACCGGGCCCATATTCCACTTGGTATGCCGATTTGGCTGAATACATATCAGAAATTAAATATGGATGGTCGTGAAATGGTCCAAAAGCCCAACCTCAGAAGATTAATGGTTGCCCAAGATACGGGAGGGGCTATAAAAGGACAAATACGCGGCGATGTTTACTGGGGCATTGGTGACCATGCCGAATCAAAAGCAGGACCAATGAAAGACTGTGGGACTTATCATGTTCTAGTCCCTAATGTTGTGTTAAGGTCAATATTCTAACGATTAGAAAGTAATCATTAATGGCCAAAAAAGATATTAGCGAAGAAGACCGACGCCTTTGGCAGCTCTATACTCGAAATATAAATAGGGCAGGGGTAAAGGATGATCCCGCAGGAGCGGTAAAAAGGGCGGGGCCCTTTAAAATTGATTCCCCGAAAGGCGGCCCCAAACAGAAAGTCGTCAGGGCACGTGTCTCAAATTTTGAGAGCCTGAAAAATTTTGACAGTAATTGGGGAAAGAAGCTTAAGGGAGGAAAAGCTCGCCCTAATGGTAAAATTGACTTACATGGCCTTACATGCGTTGAGGCACACGATAAGCTGTACCGCTATCTGAGCAGAGCCCAGCAAAATCAAAAAAGAGTGGTATTAGTTGTGACGGGTAAGGGGGGTGCTAAAAAAAATGGTTATACAGAGTTTCAATACACTGATTGTACAAATAGTCGCGGCGTTCTTAGGCGAGAAGTTCCGCTTTGGCTTTCAAGCGGTAACATGCGAAACATGGTAGTGTCTTTCCAGGATGCCCGTCAAAGTGATGGTGGGGCTGGCGCTCTATATGTTGTTTTAAAGAGGATATAATGACCCCATTTGGCGAGAGAGTTAGAGCACTCAGAGAAAAACGGGGCGTAAGTCAGAAACATATGGCAAAGAAACTTGCCATCAGCCCGGCTTACCTTTCAGCGCTAGAACATGGACATCGTGGTCGGCCATCCTGGAAGCTTATTCAACAGATTATAAGCTATTTTAATATTATTTGGGATGAGGCGGAAGAATTGGAAAAGCTTGCTCTTCTTTCTCACCCCAGGACTGTTGTTGACACATCTGGCCTAAGCGCAGCGGCGACAGAACTCGTTAATCTTCTTAATCGTGATATAAGAGAAATAACGGAAGAGCAGATAGATAAAATGCTCGCTATTGTTAAGAAACAAAATTAAGACGTTGGAGGAATAATCTTAATTTTGGTAATTTGATTTCGTGTGCGTTTTAAAATTTCGAATTCAAAGCCGTTTTTTTTGTAAACCTGTCCTGGGATAGGAATGGTTTCTGCTTGGTCAATGATATAGCCCGCAATAGTTATTGCTTCAGGATGCTTCAAGTTCCAGTTGAACTGTCGATTTAAATCACGAATTGGAACTGTACCATCTGCGATAATTTCCCCTGATTTGAGGGTCTTAACATCACTGTTCAAAGTGTCGTGTTCATCTGTGATATCGCCGACAATCTCTTCGAGGATATCTTCCAGTGTTATAACGCCCATTAATGCGCCGTATTCCTCAACAACAATGGCAAAGTGGCTCTTTTTTGCTAAGAACATCTTTAGCTGATCGCGCAGGCTTGTCGTTTCCGGAACGAACCACGGCGACAGGGCTATCTTTCTTAGGGTTTGATGGTCAAGCACCTCATCTTCTTTTCGTGTTACTCTCAGTACGTCCTTTGCGTGTACGACGCCGATAATATTATCTTGATCTTTTTCCCACATGGGGAGCCTAGTATAAGGACTTGAAACAATTTGCTGGAATATAGCTTCAATAGGATCTTTAACATTAATTGTTTCTACATTTCTTCGGTGAACCATCACGTCTTCTAGACTAATCTCGTCTAGATCAAGAATACCTGCTAACATGTCTTTATGTTCTTTAACAATGCCACCTTCATGAGCCTGCAGATCAATAGCTCCGCGAATTTCATCTTGCGGGCTC
>CAJQRG010000037.1 GCA_905612225.1 Emcibacteraceae bacterium
TTTGTTCAGCGCTTAGCATATGATTAAAGCTGCCAATCATTCCAGCTAATACTTTAACGTTATTGGGTGCTTGATCCATCGCCTGAATGGTAGCCATTGCATTTTTACCCTCATCATTTGCCCCATGGGCTATATTAATCAAAGTGGTGGCCATATTTCTTACACCTTTAGGTAAACTATCATTGTTCACAATGCTTGCAAGTTTAACTTTATCAGCATCAGATGGAAAATGATTTATTGAGGAAACGATGTCAGCTACTTCTTTGAGAGCGCCCATAGCATTCTCTTCTTGCGCTAATGAAACCTGTGCTAAAAGCCCCATTAAAACTACTGTAAAAAAGTTTCTTATTAATGTTATTTTCATAATTTTTCTCCTGAGATTGAGGGGGTATAGTAGGCTTATGAGATAGATTAGTCTAGGTGTATTAAATTAGATCAATACAGAATGTCTGCTTATTCCAAAGTGCCCGTAATCTATATCTAACTATTGGCGCTAAGAGCAGCAGTACATGATTTATTGTAACCCTGAATAGTTCTGTTAAGGTAAGGTTCTTAATTAAATATAAGGGGTGTAGATGAAAGCCGTTGTGTTTGAAGCATTTAATACACTTCCAAAAATTCAAAATGTCCCGGACCCTAAACCTGTGAATCACGGTGTAGTTGTTAAGGTCGAGGCCACTGGTGTTTGTAGAAGTGATTGGCATGGCTGGGTTGGCCACGATCCTAATATTGATCTTCCCCATGTGCCAGGTCATGAACTAGCAGGGACCGTTGAGGCTATTGGTAGAGATGTGAAAAAGTGGAAGATTGGTGACCGTGTGACAGTACCGTTCGTGGCCGGTTGTGGTTCTTGTCCTGAATGTCATTCCGGTAATCATCAAGTTTGCGGCGAACAGTTTCAACCTGGCTTTACCCATTGGGGCTCTTTTGCTGAATATGTAGGACTTCATTATGCAGATATTAATTTGGTACGACTTCCAGATGAAATGAATTATTCAACAGCGGCAAGTTTAGGCTGCCGATTTGTGACTTCCTTCCGTGCTGTGGTGGATCAGGGTAAAACTCAAAGAGGACAATGGGTGGCGGTTCATGGTTGTGGCGGCGTCGGACTATCAGCAATTATGATTGCAAGCGCGCTTGGTGCTAATGTCATTGCGATCGATCTTGATGATAATAAATTACGTTTTGCAAAGACAATTGGCGCAATGGCCACAATAAATACTACCCAAGTTTCAAGTGTACCTAAAGCCATTATGGAATTAACAAAAGGTGGTGTTCATGTATCACTTGATGCGTTAGGTCATCCGGTTACCTGCTCTAATTCTATCCGTTCTTTAAAAAAACGCGGTAAGCATATTCAAGTGGGGCTATTGGTTGCAGATCAGAGTACTCCAAAATTACCAATGGATATTGTTGTAGCTAATGAACTTGAAATTATTGGTAGCCACGGAATTCAGGCATACCGTTATCCAGAAATGATGGAAATGATAAAATCCGGTAAGTTAACACCAGAAAAACTTATTGGAAAAGAAATTAACTTAGAACAGTCTATTGATGCTTTAGTAAAAATGGATAGTTTTGAGACAACTGGAGTAACTGTTGTCTCAAAATTTTAGGTAATTTCAGAAGTATTTTTATCGTTAATCTCAATTACATTTTCATATTTTGGTAAACGCCATAACATTAATACGGTGATTGCAAGTATAATACAACTAGCTATCAAAATTGAGTAATAGGAGCCTTGTGCATCAAAGACCTCCCCGAACGACTTAGGACCAATAGATACGCCGATTAAAAAGCTAGAAAATAAAATACCGTATACCATACCGAAATTTTGTAAGCCAAAATAACGTGTAATCAGATAAGCGAGAATATCAAACTCAGCACCAATACTGACACCTATAAAAATTGCAGCAACAAAAGCGACCATCCCACTAGCGCCACTTGCAAGCAGTGCTATCCCAAAGATAGAAAAAGTAACACAAACAATCGCCACTTTTGGTGCAAAGTATCGGTCCAGAAGATACCCTACGGCTATTCGAGAAAATAACATGCTTGTCGCTAGTGCTGCTGCAACGGATACAGCCATACTACTTGCCATTCCCCGATCATTGAGCATGGGAACCAAATTAGTCATTAAACCATATAGGCAGAATGTCATAAACAAAAAGATCACAAAAAGCTGATAGAAAATTTTCATTTTAACCAGGTCTGTCCAATGAAGATCTAATATATTTTTAGTATCAGAATTTTCTGAAATTTGTGATTTTAGATCGCCGTCTGGAAATAAATTAAGATCGGCTGGTTTATTACGCAGCACCAGATATGCAAGAGGTAATGCAGCACATAAAACCAAAGTTGACAAAGCATAGTAGCCTGATCGCCAGCCATAATGATCAATCATATATTGAACAAGTAGTGGCGTATATGCATAGCCAAGTGCTCCACCGGAAATAGTGACACCAAAAGCCAAGCCACGATTACGAAAAAACCATGCGCCGGCAATCCTAAGATACGGTATAGCTGCGGATCCAGCACCTACCACACCGATCATCGCAAAAATAAAATAGATATGCCTATAATCGGAAATAGTAAAAGGTATAGCGCCAAGAAGTAACCCGTAAATCAACATAGTGGGCATCAATATTTTTCTTACACCATAAAGATCAATTAGTCGGCCCATAATCGGGTTCATTAAAGCCTGTGTGAGGGTCAAATAAAAGGTTGCTTCGAGAATATCACCCCGCTGCCATCCAAACTCAGCTTGCAAGGGAATTAGAAAAATGCTTAGAGCAAAAACTGTAAACTGCCCAACACTAGTAGAATAGCAAAACAGGGATGCAATAATAATTTTCCAGCCATAAAATCCTGGTCTGATCATATATATCTTTCTTTAATGCCTGATTAAATATTTAATCGCTGTGCGCGTTTAAGTGGCCCGTTATCTACCCAACTGTTCAAATCAATTAAATTATTAATAAATCCATGTTTTTTAAGAAATATCTGACGGGCATTTAAGGCATCAACTAAATCGGTTTCTAATGAAATATCAAGTTCATTGATAATATTATTACCACATCCTTCATCAATCCAATATTCAGCAACGCCAATTTCCTGAGCCAATATTCTACGCGCTTCATCTTGATTTGTCTGTGCCCATTTTGCGGCTTTAATCACTTGAAACACATAACGATCAACCAAATCCGGATAATTTTCAAGTAGTTGTCTACTAACGGTTAAAACTTTTGGGTGA
>CAJQRG010000038.1 GCA_905612225.1 Emcibacteraceae bacterium
AGATTAGTGGATACATTCTTAGAACCGATGCAGGAGCAGGCAGAATTATATGCTAAAATTATAACGAACAGAAACAAAAGTTGGATCCCCTTACTTGAGGATTTTGCCAAAAAAAATCAAGTAACAATTATTGTAGTTGGAACGGCTCACCTCATAGGTGATGGAGGTGTTGTTGAGCTTCTTCGGCAAAAAGGTTATGATATTAAACGCGAACAATAAAAAGGCAGATACAATGACTGAAACAATATCTTGGGATGACTTTAAAAAAGTAGAACTTCGAATTGGTACGGTGGTACGCGCTGAAAAATTTCCTGAGGCTAGAAACCCTGCATATAAAATATGGGCTGATTTTGGAGATATCCTTGGAATTAAGAAATCAAGTGCGCAGATTACTGTGCATTATAAGCCCGAAGACCTAGTCGGAAAACAGATTGTGGCTGTTGTAAATTTTCCAGTTAAGCAAATAGGCCCTATAAAATCTGAATTTTTACTCGCAGGATTTTGTGATGATAATGGGAATGTTGTTATAGCGAAACCAGAACGGCCCGTACCGAATGGTATGCGTATGCTATAAATTAATTTTTTGGATCAGATATCATGGTACGGATGAACGGAAGCTGATAAGACTGTATCATTTATGGTCTAGGGAATGAAATTATACCCCATTAAAGATTCAAATTAAATCCATTATGGTTAATTCTACAAAAACGATAAGAGCAGCTTTTGTAAGAGCTGCTCTTATAAAGTTCATCTGAATTCTTCTAATGAATAGAGAATTATTTTGGAGCTAAAATCATGACCGTCTGCCGACCCTCTACTTTTGGCATCTGTTCGATTTTTGTTACCTCGGCAAACTGCTCTCTAACTCTCTTAAGAACGTCCATTCCAATTTCTTGGTGGGCCATTTCACGCCCACGGTAACGAAGGGTCACTTTGACCTTGTCGCCAGTACCAAGAAATTTTTCTATAGACCTCATCTTAACGTCATAATCGTGCTTTTCGATTCCAGGACGTAGCTTAATTTCTTTAACCTCAACAGTTTTTTGTTTTTTGCGAGCGAGGCTAGCCTTTTTCTGAGCTTCGTATTTATATTTTCCATAATCAAGAATTTTACAAACAGGGGGAGTAGCATTAGGTGATATCTCAACGAGGTCTAGCCCTGCAATTTTGGCCATACTTATAGCTTTATCAGTTGCAACAGCGCCGTGGTTTTCACCAGTTTCATCAATAAGTCTAACTTCAACTTCTTCGATATCATTGTTGACCCGTGGTCCTTTTTTTGACGAGGGGCCTTGCATTGGTCTCTTAGCTATTTAATTTCTCCAATTTTTTTAAATATAGTGTGTTTTGGTTAGATAAGTTCAAGTTATCGCTTATCTGGCTCGATAGACTCGGTGACTAGTGTATTTATTGCATCTGTTAAATCAAGGGTTTCCTGATTTTTTGATCCAAGGCGCCGAATAGTAATGGTATTATTATCGGCTTCTCTTCCACCCGCTACGAATATAGCAGGTATTTTTGCGTGTGAATGTTCACGAATTTTATAATTTATTTTTTCATTTCTAGTGTCAATTTTAACACGAAGCCCTGCAGACTTTAACTGCGTATAAACTTCATGCACATAGGCATCTTGATCATTAGTGATGCCAGTCACTACTACCTGAACGGGAGCAAGCCACATAGGAAAACGGCCCGCAAAGTTTTCAATCAAAATACCTATAAAGCGCTCGAATGAGCCAAGAATTGCCCGATGCAGCATGACTGGACGATGTTTAGTATTGTCCGCGCCCACATAATTTGCGTCAAGCCGCTCAGGTAATACGAAATCTACCTGCAGAGTGCCGCACTGCCAATCACGTCCAATGGCATCGGTGAGTACAAATTCTAGTTTAGGACCATAAAAAGCACCTTCACCAGGATTTAAGGTATACTCGAGACCAACATGATCGACGGCATCAAGTAGACATTTTTCGGCTTCATCCCATACGTCGTCTGAACCTGCACGCACTTCTGGTCTATCAGAAAACTTGACCTTGATTTCTTCAAAACCAAAATCTTTATAAATTTCTAGCAGCATGCCACAGAATGTTTCTGTCTCTTCGGTAATTTTATCCTTTTCGCAAAAAATATGTGCATCATCCTGAACAAATGAACGTACTCGCATTAAACCATGCAGTGCACCTGACGGCTCATTTCGATGACAACTACCAAACTCAGCTAGACGGAGTGGAAGGTCACGGTAGCTCACCAAACCCTGATTAAACACTTGGACATGACATGGGCAGTTCATCGGTTTTAGTGCAAATACGCGTTCTTCGGATTCGGTTGTATACATATGTTCACGGAATTTTTCCCAGTGCCCACTATCTTCCCACAACTTTCGGTCAACAAGTTTTGGCGTATTAATTTCTTGATAACCATATTCACGTTGCTTGCGGCGCATGTAGCCTTCTATTTGGGTATAAATGGTCCAACCGTTTGGATGCCAGAACGGCATTCCAGCAGCTTCTTCTTGAAAATGAAACAGATTAAGCTCGCGGCCTAGTTTTCTGTGGTCACGCTTCTCTGCTTCTTCGATGCGATGGAGGTAAGCTTTAAGTTCTTTTTTGTCGCGCCATGCAGTCCCGTATACACGCTGTAGCATTTCATTGTTGCTATCACCGCGCCAATAAGCGCCAGCAATGGTCATTAATTTAAACGTGCCCTCGCCGAGGTACCTGGTTGATGGCAAGTGAGGTCCGCGGCAAAGGTCAATAAAGTTACCTTGTTTATAGAGAGAAATAGGTTCATTAGACGGGATGCTAGCAATGAGTTCAGCTTTATAGCTTTCACCCATAGTACGGAAAAGTTCGACCGCTTCGTCGCGGGGCATTTCACTTCGAATGATGTCTTCGTCTCGGGCTACGATTTCTTTCATGCGAGTTTCCATTATTTCTAGATCTTCAGGTGTAAATGGTTCTTCGCGAGCAAAGTCATAGTAAAATCCATTTTCAATGGCTGGACCAATAGTAACTTGCGTTTCAGGCCAAAGCTCCTTTACTGCTTCGGCAAGTATGTGGGCGGCGTCGTGACGGATTATTTCTAGAGCTTCTTCATCACGCTTAGTAATTATTGAGACGTTAGAATCTGAAGTGATCTCGTATGAAAGATCACGCTGTTCGCCATTCACGACGATTACAATCGCTGCTTTTGCAAGTCCTGGTCCAATATCCTGCGCTAGTGTCATTCCAGTCACTAGTCCGTCATATTCACGGACACTCCCGTCTGGTAGCGTTAGGACGACTTTACTATTAGCGTTCATTCAGATCTCATCTATTTTTACTTAAGTCTTAAAAGTAGGAATTTATATCCTTTAAGGCGCAAGTCAAGTGAACAAACTTTAAAAAAAGTGGTTTTCGCAGTTGTTTTGATTGATATTATGATAATATTTCAAAAATAATAAGATTTGAGCAGGATTATGATTAAAGAACCTAGTTTTATTAAAGTTAATAATGGTCGAACGATTGCTTATTATAAATCAGAAGGTAGAAAGTCTACTGTGATTTTTTGTGGTGGCTATATGTCCGATATGAATGGAACAAAAGCAACCTTTCTGGAAAAAGTATGCAAACAGCTTGAGCTATCTTATATTCGTTTTGATTATTCTGGTCACGGGAGATCGTCGGAAGAGTTTGTTAAGGGTACTATCACAAGTTGGCGTGATGACGCATTAGCAATTATTGATCAATTAAGTCAAGGCCCTCTTATTATTGTAGGATCAAGCATGGGCGGATGGATAGGTATTTTGGTTGCTCTTGCCAGAAAAGAACGTGTTCAGGCCTTTATTGGCATTGCCGCAGCTCCAGATTTTACGAGAGAACTTATGTGGAATAAATATTCAGAAAAAATCAAAAATACTCTTAAAAGAGAAGGCGTTTACCTTCAGTTTTCAGAGTATAATAACGAACCATATGAAGTATCCTACGGGTTAATACAGGATGGAGATAACCATATTCTTCTTAATGGACCAATTGAACTTGATTGTCCTGTCAGATTGTTTCATGGTCTTAAAGACATTGATGTGCCAAGTAATACTTCGGAGCGCATTGCAGACAAGCTTTTAGGTGATGACGTTATTGTTAGTTATAATAAACTAGGCAATCACAGCTTATCATCACCCTCTGACTTAGAACGTTTAAAGTTAGCTCTCGTCGAGCTTAGCTAAGATATCTAAATATCCTTCTTTGTAAGACGGAAACTTTAGTCGCCAGTTAAGTTCATTTTTGGCAAGATTATTTTTCACACGTTTATTATCTTGATAAAAACTTCTTAACGTAGGAGTTACGGCTGGATCATCAATACCTATACCCTTGATGGTTCTAAAAGCAAGTTTTTCACATAAAAAATCTAAAACATCTGCTGCGGCAGTGGGATTGTCATCAACAAGATTATAAATTTTATGAGATAATGGGTTTTCCATCGATATCTTAAGCGCGGAGCAGATATCAATCACATGAATACGTGAAAAAACTTGGTTTTTTTCAATAATTCTTTTTGCCAAACCATTTTTAACAACTTCGATTTGGTTTCGTAGTGGTCCGTAAATTCCACCTAATCTAAAAATATGTACTGGCTTATTTATTAAGCGCCATTGTTCTTCAGCTCTTAAACGAAGTATGCCACGCTTATTTGTTGGTATTGTTTTGCTTGTTTCATCAACCCAGCCCCCCCCATGATCACCATAGACACTTGTCGCGGATAAATATCCAATCCATTTTAAGTTAGGCATATTTTCAATATCAGCTTTATGATGATAAAGAACAGGGTCAATGTGCTCGGAATTAGGCGGTACAGAAATTAGAAGGTGTGTGATATTTCGCAAAATACTAGTCGCATTTTTAAGTGGAGTCTTGCCATTAAAAAGCAAATCTCCTTTGGAGGTATTTGTGCCGGAAAAATGTGACAACGGAAATGATAATTCATTTCTTAGACATTTTGCTGTATAACCAAGTCCGAAGCAGAAGATTTTCATGGTAGATAACTTTTTACGAATTGCGGTTCATGACAATTATATTTATATAGTACTTTGCAAATTTCTAACAGTAAAACAGATAGGTGTAATATGAAATTTAAGTTTGCAATTATTATTTTTTTCATAGGGCTAGGTTTTAGTGCTCAAGCACAGGTTATTTCGGACAGAGCCCAATCCGAAAAATATAAGGAGTGTCTTGCTCAGATTAAAGAAAATAGTGAAGCGGCAATACTTAGTTCACGAAAATGGTACATTGAGGGTGGTGCAGTGGCCGCCCAGCATTGTGAAGCACTTGCTTTATATGATCAAAAAAGATTTGGGGATGCTGCGGGTCTCTTTGAGATGATTATAGGTAAATTAGCTCGTAATGAGGGCGTTGGCGAGTATGCTCAACAAAATAAAAAAATATTATCCGTCCAATTAAATTATCTGGCAGGACTTGCGTGGCACTCGGATGAAAATTATGACAGGGCTTACAATGCCCTCAGTGCTGCAATTACTGGGTTGGATGTGGCTTCTGAATATGGATATGAAATTTTTAGGGAACGGGGATTAGTTCACGTTTCATCTAATAAATACGAAGATTCTTTAGGCGATTTTACTAGTGCAATTGAGTTAAAACCGGAAGTATTTGATGCTTATCTATATCGAGCAGAAACATATCGAAAACTAGGTGAACATCTAAAGGCAAGAGTGGACCTTAATGTGGCGCTTACTTTAGAACCTAATCAGCCTGATGTAATTTTTGAAAGTGGCATTAATTACCGAATGCTTCAAAACGACAAAAATGCCTTGCAGGAATGGGAAAAACTTATAAATAAATACCCTGATAGTAATTGGCATAAACTTGCACAAGAAAATATTAGGCTCATTAGTCAATAATCAAATCCACTCTTTCTTTACGTCAAAATCATGCTCGTCCTGTGCGTATTTTTTTCTAAATGCTACAAATTCAATCTTATCACAAAGCTCTTTAAGTGCCCAAATAGCCATAGCGCGAATATAGGGACTACTTTCTTCAAGTTTAGAAATGATAAGGGGAATAAATTTCTGGTTTCTACTATTTCCCATTGCTATCAAAACGTTTCGAATGAAAAAATCTCTTCCAATCCTTTTGATTGGAGAACCAGAAAAAACTTGTCTGAATGATAGATCATCAAGCACAACCAGTGTCGCTAGATTTGGATTTTTAAGCTCAATGCGGGGATAAAATAGTTTTTCATCAGTAAGGGTGGCATACTT
Organism: Emcibacteraceae bacterium; assembly: GCA_905612225.1. Taxonomy (GTDB): domain Bacteria; phylum Pseudomonadota; class Alphaproteobacteria; order Sphingomonadales; family Emcibacteraceae; genus Pseudemcibacter. The sequence continues at coordinate 6,254 of CAJQRG010000038.1, forward strand.
ATTCCACGGGCAAATACTCAGGCAGTCGTCGCAACCGTATATACGGTTGCCCATTGCTTTTCGAAAACTGGTGTCAATATGGCCCTTATATTCAATAGTTAAGTAGGAAATACAGCGACGAGCATCAAGCTGATAGGGCGCTACAAATGCATTTGTTGGACAGATATCAAGGCAGGCGCTACAGGAACCACAGTGGTCTTCTTCTGGGGAATCCTCTTGTAGATGAAGCGTAGTGAATATGCTGCCTATAAATAACCAGGATCCAAACTCACGACTAACTAAATTTGTATGTTTACCCTGCCAACCCATACCAGACTTATGAGCAAGTGGTTTTTCCATTACAGGAGCAGTGTCCACAAATACTTTGACCTCAGCCCCATACTCTTGATGAATTTTTCCTGCGAGTTTCTTAAGGCGTTTTTTAACTACATCATGATAATCCTTCCCTTGAGCATAAACTGATATATTACCTTCATTTTTATGCTCTAAGGTTTGGAGTGGATTATGTGCGGGGCCATAATTCATACCAAGCATGATTATTGAATTTACGTCCGGCCAGAGAGTGAGGGGAGATTGTCTTCTATCTACTTTATTCTCCATCCATTTCATTTCACCGTGATGAGACTTCTCAAGAAATTCTTTAAAATAATCAGCATTGGTCTCAATGCCTTCCGGAGAAGTAATCCGAACACTGTCAAAGCCTATTTTTTTAGCAAGTGATATGATCTCTTGTTTTGTTGATGCGGATACAGAAATTTTTGTCATGAAGATTTCTTTGATTTTAAAAGTCAGGATCTCGATAATGGGAAGGGGGTGTAAGGCCGGCAATTTTATCTTTTAAAATGAGCTGCATACTTGTTCTTGATTTAATGCGTGCATACCAGTCTTTTGCTAGGGGAAAATTACCCCACGGCACATCACCAAAATAATCAACACAAGAAATTTGGGCAGCAGCAGAAATATCAGCATAGGAAAATTCGTTTCCAGCTAACCAGTTTCTACGATCTGTTAGATATTCAATGTACTTAAGGTGATGTTTAATATTTTGCCCCGCAAAGCGAATATTCGCAGCTTGAGTATTTCCACGTTTTAAAAAACCCTTCATAACCTTTTCGTTAATGATCAAATTTGTCACCTCATTATAAAATTTATGATCAAACCATTCTGTCAACCGTCTTACCTCACCGCGGATAGTTGGTGTGTTACCTAAAAAATTTGGTAAATTTTCTGTCTCTTCTAAATATTCGCATATTGCAGATGTTCCACAAAGAGCCAAACCATCGTCTTCAACAAGTACGGGTACACTACCAGAAGGATTCAATGTTAGAAATTCTTGGCGTCGTTTCCAAGGTAACTCTAAAATAAGGTTACAATCCAAAGATTTTTCAAGCAGAGACATGCGGACTTTTCTGGAATTAGGACAAAGCCAATAGTGATATAAGTGACGCATTTTTTATTTTATTTTGCCCTTTTATAAAGCCTAAAAAAGTAAGAATATATGATAGAATGATAGAAATTATTTTTTAGCTATTTTAGAGGAATAATTTCAATAGATTTTAATTTTTAGGTAATAAGGTACGCAATTACTGCGCTTAAAACTTATTAACTTATATTTAGATTAAAGAAGCATCTGCCACGTTGGGAAGGTCTATTTCAAGAATTGCCATTTGAAAAGCGTAGGATACTTCACCTTCATCTTCATCACGATAAATTAAACCCATAAATTCCCCTGCATAATGGACCTCCATACTATCATCCATAATCTGACTGCTTTCTAGGGTGAATTTATCGTTACCAAACTTATTATTAAGATATTTTCTAATACGCAAAATTTCAGTAGGTGTCATTGTGTTTCCTTAAAGAGTGAATTAAGCCTTCCAATAAAGGGGCTGATGATAGATATATTTTCATTATCAATATAATTAGGATCACTTAGTAATGCCATAGAATTTTCAATTTTATTGATGAGCACTTGTTTTTGTTTTGGGCTTATAAATTTATTTATTTTTATTTTTATAAGGTCTTCTGACATATTTTTTTTAATTTCACCTATTGTCGGTGCAGTTTCCCTATCATAGTTCTTCATTTGGTATGCGGAGTAGGCCATCATTATTTTATCTCCAGTTGAGGCCCATTCTTTTGGGTTCAAAAATTTTGCATTAGTTACTATGACTCTAAAACTTTCATAGCTTGGGTGGTTCTCTAGGAGGATAAGAGTGTCCGTTACTGGTGTATATGAGGTTGTAGTTGTATCAAGCATGCCAGAGTTTTGGTTTTTTTCCTTATTATCACTAGCTATATATTTTTCTTCTAACTGAGCGAGTAAGGGCAGAGTTGATAAATATTGCTCTATTTTGTTGCCATCTAAACTATTTTGAGCTTGGGTTGAATGAAAACTGAAAGAAATTATAAAAAAGCTAATTATAATTCTATTTGTTAACTTGACCATTATTAATTCCAGTGAAAATATTTAGGATCTATCTTGAAGTGTGATTTTTGTAATAAAGCATATAAAAAATAACAGTATGTAGAGTTAATTTATAACAGAAAAAATAAAAAATAGAATTACATATTTTAGAAAAATAAAAATAAGAATAAGAAGGTTAAGTTCCAAAATCTCCAAGCTGTTTATATTGCTTCCAAAACAACTAGCCGGAGTAAAAAAGTGAACTTGTTATAATTTTTACGCTTGATTGTGTAATTTAATAATAAACTATGAATTAAAATTTAATAAACTCTAAAAATTATTGTTTATTTACAGTGGTTTAAAAAGTATTTTTTCAAAGCCTTTTCAATTGGATAAACTGTCTTTATGCTGCGCCGCATAGAACAGAAGAGTAATAATATTTTAGGAGTAGTAATGACAGAGCCTTTGATGCCAATGGCTACAGGTGTTTGGCTTGTGGACAATACCAGCCTTAGTTTTTCACAAATCGCTAAATTTTGCGGTTTACATGAACTTGAAGTGCAGGGGATTGCTGACGAGCAGGTTGCATTAAATATAGTTGGCCTTGATCCAGTTTCCAACGGTCAACTTACCTGGGATGAAATTAACCGCTGTCAAGACGATACAAAAGCCTCACTTCAAATTATCATTGATGCTGTGCCTGCAAAAACTAGAAGCGGTGGTTCTAAATATACACCTGTTTCAAAACGGCAAGATAAGCCAGATGCAATCGCTTGGTTGATTAGATTTCATCCTGAGCTTAAAGACGCGCAGATTTCAAAAATTGTAGGAACTACCAAACCAACAATTACTGCAATTCGTGAAAGATCGCACTGGAACATGAGTAATATTAAACCAGTTGATCCAGTTTTATTAGGTCTTTGCAAACAAACTGAACTTGATAATGCGGTTATAAAAGCGGCTCCACGTCGTGCTAGTGTCTCGGATGAGGAAAATAATCCTGAAAGTTAAATTTCAGTATTTGCTATGTTTAATAAAAAACCCGCCAGACAACGGCGGGTTTTTTATTAAACACTTAAAAAAAGAATTTCGGTCATAATTACTAATTTTACTCTCTAAATTCGACTATTTATTATGAAAATTTACGGTACTATATATAAATTATGAATATTTTGATATAAACTAATTTTAATCAAGCAACAGATAAATTTTGACACACTTAAATGGTTTCTCACATGAATGAAAAACAAAAAAGAATTATAGTTGGTATTAGCGGCGCTTCAGGCATTATTTATGGAATTCGTCTTCTTGAATTTTTAAAGGAATTGAATGTTGAGAGTCATTTGGTCATGTCCAAAGCAGCGTCAGTTACGGCGGGGCTTGAAACAGACAGTGCTATTTCTGAAATAAATCAATTAGCTACTGTGGTTCATAAGGTAGAAAATATTGGCGCATCAATTGCGAGTGGATCCTTTAAGACAGAGGGCATGCTTATTGTTCCATGCTCAGTAAAAACAATGTCAGAAATAAATACTGGAGTTACATCTTCGCTCCTTACTAGGGCTGCCGATGTGACACTAAAGGAACGTCGAAGGTTAGTTCTGATGGTGCGTGAAACGCCTCTTCATTTAGGTCACCTTAGAACAATGACCTCTCTTTCTGAAATGGGAGCTATTATTGCTCCCCCAGTACCTGCGCTCTATACTAAGCCCGAAACTATTGATGATATAATTGATCAAACACTTGCTAGGTTGTTGGATCTTTTTGATCTAGAGGTAGCAACCTTAAAACGATGGAAATCTTAGTAAAAATTAATTTATATTTTTTGATTACCTAAGAAGTATTCCATAGTTAGAATGGAATAGAGGGAAAAGTTCTAAGAAATGAATTTAGACGAAGATGATATATTAATTAAAATTCAACAACTACGCGTCCAGCATCGTGACCTTGATGATGCAATTGCCGCACTTATCGATGCGGGAACAACTAATATGTTACAAATAAAGCGTCTTAAAAAACAAAAACTCCTTTTTAGAGATATGATATTTAAACTAGAGGATGAACACCTACCGGATATCATCGCTTAGATTAACTTTTACTATTTTTCTTCAAAATTTGGCTATAATATAAATAGTATATAGTTTCTACAATTGCCACTGTATACTTGCCTAACTCCTACGGATCGTTATAATTCAATCTTTTTAAATCGGTTTGAAGTTATCTTGTCATTATGAGGGATTTAATTATGAAAGAAAAAACTCCTGTTATAGGAATTATAATGGGTAGCCAATCTGACTGGCATATCATGAAAAATGCAGTTGATGTTCTCATGGAACTTGGTATTTCGATAGAAAGCAGAATTGTTTCTGCTCACCGTACGCCAGACCGGCTTTATGATTATGCTAAATCGGCAAAAGGTCGTGGGTTGAAAGTTATCATAGCGGGTGCTGGTGGCGCTGCACATCTACCAGGTATGGCTGCATCAATGACAAGCCTGCCAGTTCTCGGGGTTCCTATTGAAAGTAAAGCTCTTAAAGGTATGGACAGTTTACTCTCCATTGCGCAGATGCCTGGAGGTGTACCTGTCGGCACCCTTGCTATCGGGCAGCCGGGCGCTAAAAATGCTGGTTTGCTTGCTGCATCGATAATAGCACTTGGCGATAATGAGGTCGCGATTGCACTTGATAATTGGCGCTCGGCACAGACTGAAGCAGTTATCGAAACTCCTGTTGATTAAAATATGAAAACTCTTGCTGCAGGTTCAACAATTGGAATACTTGGAGGCGGCCAACTTGGCCGCATGATGTCTATTGCTGCGGCAAAACTTGGTTATAAATGTCATATTTACTGTCCTGATATAGGTAACCCAGCGGAGCAGGTTTCCGAAAAGGCTACCCACGCTAGTTATGAAGATTGTGAAGCTTTGGAAAGGTTTGCTAAAGAGGTAGATGTTATTACATATGAATTTGAAAATATTCCCGTAATGACTGTGGAGGCGCTTAAACTAAAAACAGCAGTTTTTCCAGGCTCAAGGGTACTTAAAGTATCTCAAGATAGATTGAGTGAAAAAATTTTCTTAAATGATCTTGGATTAGCAACAGCGCCTTATGCGGGTGTTAATCATTTAGATGAAGCTAAAAAAGTACTTGAAAAAATATCTTATCCAGCAGTTTTGAAAACTAGGCGCTTTGGATACGACGGTAAAGGTCAGGCCATTGTTAAATCTAGAAGTGATGTTGAAAAGGCTTGGGAAAGACTTGCAAGCGACAATATAATTATTGAAGGGTTTATTGATTTTGATATGGAGATATCAGTCCTCGTTGTACGGGGGCAGGATGGCAAAATAAAATGTTTTGAACCAGTAGAGAATCAACATAAAAATCATATTCTAGATTTATCAATTGTACCCGCGCGAATATCAAATGTTCTTAAGGCTGCGGCAATTAAACAGGCGTCTAAGATTATAGAAAATATAGATTATGTTGGCGTTCTCACTGTAGAGTTTTTTATTTCCAGCAATGAACCAAAATTGAGGGTTAATGAGATCGCACCACGAGTTCATAATTCGGGTCACTGGACAATTGAAGCTTGTCCAGCAAGCCAGTTTGAGCAACATATCAGGGCAATCTGTGGATTGCCATTGGGAGATGTGAAATTTACTGGTCAGGTACGGATGACCAATTTAATAGGTAACGATATTTTAAAACTACCAGATCTTTTAAAAGAAGTTGGTGCAAGTGTCCATGATTACGGCAAGGATGAAATAAAAGTAGGTCGTAAAATGGGTCATGTAACTAGGCTTATTTCGCCGGAATATTAACTTCCGTAACGTTTTTTACCAAGCTCACGCCAAACTTTGCTTAGATTGATCTCTTTTTTGCGAACCTTGGTTTTTACTTTTTCAAACTGCATCACATTTTCAATACGTCTGTCGAGAAAATTCCAAGTATCCTGAGCGTCTTCACTTTCATCAGCAAGCCAATAGATAAATGTGCTGGTATAAATACCACTCAAAGTTATACGCTTGGTATAAAAATTAAAATCAGTCGACTGATCACCTAAAGTTTTCCATATTAAATCAACTGTTCGGTAAAGAATACGAAGACTTGTTAGATGATTTTTAGGTAGTGCTAGATAGGATGCTGTCCTGTGCGTGGCTTCCTTATAGGGAAGTATTGTCTCTATACGTAACTTTACAAGCTTTGTAATTTTTTCTCGTATTTTCAATTTATTCATATCAATTTTAGCAGCTTTTTGCACCATTTCAATATCACAATGCTGCGCATGGAGGTCTATCATTTGAATAGCACCACCAGGAAACGCTAGATCTAAGATCCCTGGTAACGTTCCAACATCTATTTCTGCTTGATTTAAGGTACGTTTTGACCAGCCGTCAAAGGCTACATGATTTAGTGCCGCCTCGAGAAGTGGTCCACATAACTCCTCGGGTGTTTTGTCAGATTTGATTTTATTCATGGGTGGAATATGGGCCTGATTTATTAGAACGTAAAGAGTAATTTTGTAAATAATCATTAAAAAAGTAGAAAAAGCTTTCCAAACCAAAATTGATTTGCTAAAAAGTGCCTCCTTTGAAACATAAGTTTCAGAGAGTCAACATAACCTAGAGAGGAGTGTGACTATAGCCATGCAGGTTATTGTCCGCGATAATAACGTAGATCAAGCTTTGCGTGCTTTGAAGAAAAAACTTCAGCGCGAAGGGGTTTACCGCGAAATGAAAATGCGTCGTTTTTACGAAAAGCCTTCTGAAAAGAGAGCCCGTGATAACGCCGCTGCAGTTCGTCGGTCCCGTAAACTTGACCGTAAGCGTCTTGAACGTGACGGAGCAGTTTAAGCTCATTACGTATATTATAAATTTAAAAGCCGTCCTCACACTTTTGAGTGACGGCTTTTTTTTTGAGAAGTTTAGATGAAAGTTGTTCTAAGTTTAATAGCCACGATCCTTATAGCAGCATGTACGTCTGCACCTAATGCAATCTTAGCCGGACATGCGAGCGATTTAAAAAGCCACCATCGTTTTGGTGTTTGTTACGGCTACGCCTGTAATATTTATCAAAAGACTGGTCTTGACGATCAAGAATGGAATGCGGTGCGTGAGTTATTCTTAGTTGAAACGGTTTCAGCAAAACAAGAAAGAAAACGTATAGCAAAATCAATCGCGCTTATAGAACAGTTTGTCGGCCCTAAGACTGGCACTGATGATGATAAAGCTCGTGCACCTATCATAAACTTTAATATTAGAACAGAAATGGACTGTATAGATGAGGCGAACAATAGCACAACTTATCTTTATCTTCTCAGACAGGATGGTTTGATTACATATCACACGCTCGGTTACAAGCTGAGGCGTAATTGGTCTAACCTTAGTTATCCCCATAGTGCGGCTACAATTCACGAAATTAATAAATCTAAAGGCGTCGAAGGTGATGGGCATTTCGTAGTAGATTCGTGGTTTCATAAAAACGGAGCATTACCAGAAATCATCCCAGCAAGTGTTTGGCGTGGCAGATGGTACCCAAAAAATAATCGTGAGCGTTATAATTTTATTGCTTCATAATCAGAGAAATCCCACTGTTTGCGGGCTCCAATTTGTTCGAGAAATAAGTGTTCCGCAGCTGTAACGGCTTCATCCTCGCTCTCTGCATTTACATTAGTTACCCAATAGAAAGTACCGTGGTTGAGATCAGACTTTAAAGTAATCTTATAAGTAAACATTATAAATATCCTATTTGAACATTACTATAAAACTAACTATACTTGGAACAGTAAATAGAGACAATCATTATGAGTATGATAGGATGAATAAAGAAGTTCCCGTCCGTAAATCGCTTCGTGAGCGAGTTTCAGATCGCAAACGTGGCATCTCAGATGTTCCTCATATGAGCGAACGTAAAGGCCGATTAATAAAAGTACTGAAAAGAATTTTTGTTGTATCCCAGTACCTTGGGTTACTTCTTCTTGTTCTCTCACTTGGCGGAATAGTTACTGATAATTATGAATTGAAGAATATTAATCTTATTATAATATACTGTTCGATGTTCCTAGTAGGCAGATTTGGTATTATAATTCTCAAATCTTTTCATATGTTTAAATAAAAAAACAAGGTACGTTACATACCCTGTTTTCTTATTATAACTAGAAGGGGGTGGATTATTTTTTCTTTTTTTCTTTTTTCTTTAATATAGGTTTTTTATCACTCTTTTTTTCTTCTGTATCCGTCCATTGATCAGGAAATAAATGATAATGGGCTTTATTTACCGCCTCTGAAACTCCCTGTAAAGAAGCCATGACAGCATCCATATGAAACCCTACACCGCGGTAGACATAAATTTTACCTTTAGTATCAAATGATCGAAATATATTTTCAATCTCGACATCTTTATGCTGGCTATCGCCAAGATCACCAATAAAATCATAAAGAATATGTTTACCGGTGGTATTTTTAACCCAATCCTCATTAGCTTCATCGCAAAAATCAAATAGGTTTTGTATATCCTTATTGTTCAGTGGATGTTCTTCTGGAATGCCGAGAAATTTTCTGATCGCTTCTGATCTAGCTTTACCTTTTTTACGCGGTGCCCAAAGAATTCGCGAGACCTGCATGAGGGATGAAAAAATTGATTGCAGTGACATAAATGTGCCGACACTATTGTTTTTTTCCAGTGATTGGTTCAGAATTTCAACGTTTCCTTCAATGTAGGTAAACTGATTTCTGATTTCATGGATATGTAAACCAATTTTATTCAGGTCCATGACGATCCTTCCTTTAATTATTGCTACCAAATATATTTAGTGAAGTTATATATCCTTATTAGAAAATATCAGCAAGCTTTAAAGCAATACTCATATCATCCTCTATTTTCAAGGTAACCTCCATGCAGGCTATTTTTGAATTTAAAGAGCCTTCAAAAAGCCCTTTAAAACGCTT
>CAJQRG010000039.1 GCA_905612225.1 Emcibacteraceae bacterium
TTTTCTGAGGAGCAACAATGGCAAGCTGGGCCTATCATATCTGGTGAGATAGTTTTTAAAAATAGTGAAGATGTTATTAGCCCAACAACAGGAAAAACTATAGGTAAGGTAGCAATCACTAATGATCTCGATATTGAGAAAGTGCTTGTCGCGGCATCCGGATCTCAAAAACAATGGAATAGCATCGGCGGAAAAGAGCGCGCAGATATACTGGATATTGCGGCTAATACACTTGAAAAAAAATGTCTTAAATTTATGAGGTTGATTGCAGAAGAGGCGGGTAGAACGCTAGGGGATGGCCTTTCAGAGGTACGTGAAGCTGTAGATTTTCTTCGCTATTATGCCGGACAGGCCAGAGAGAACTTTACAGAAGCGCAATTACTTCCTGGTCCAACTGGGGAAAGTAATGAGCTTTATTTACAAGGGCGGGGTACATTTCTTTGCATTAGCCCCTGGAATTTTCCACTCGCTATTTTTATAGGGCAGGTAAGTGCCGCCTTAGCAGCAGGTAACACAGTTATAGCAAAGCCGGCTGAGCAAACGCCAATTATTGCCGCTGAGGCTATTAAAATACTTCATCAGTCAGGAGTTCCTGTTGATGTTTTACATCTTTTGACCGGGGATGGTGTGACTGTTGGTGCTAGGCTTGTAGCCGATGAACGGATTAGTGGTGTGGCTTTCACAGGATCAACAGAAACTGCAAAAATTATTAATCGTAGTCTTGCAAATCGAGAGGGGCCGATCGTACCATTGATTGCTGAAACAGGTGGACAAAATGTAATGATCGTAGACAGTACTGCCCTACCTGAACAGGTAGTTGATGATGCTATTTCATCCGCATTCCAATCGGCTGGCCAGCGTTGTTCTGCGCTTAGGGTACTTTATATTCAGGACGACGTAGCTGAGACTATTATTCCTATGCTTAAAGGAGCAATGAATTGTCTTAATCTTGGCTGCCCATTAGATGTTTCAACTGATATAGGGCCCGTTATTGACCGAGATGCTCGAGAAATTCTTGTGAAGCATGCTGCACGTATGGATAGTGAAGCGACACTTATTAACGCAGTAAAATCTCCATCTCAGTATGAAGGGGGAACATTTTTTGGCCCGCGACTTTATGAAATCTCATCACTTGATGAACTTAAAACGGAAGTGTTTGGACCTATCCTTCATGTAATTCGTTATAAAGCATCAAGGCTTGATGATATCATGACACAAATTCAGAATACTGGTTTCGGCTTAACGCTTGGTGTTCATAGTCGCATTGAAGAAAGTGCGAATTATATCTTTAAAAACCTCGACGTGGGTAATACCTACGTTAATCGCAATATCGTTGGCGCAGCTGTTGGTGTTCAGCCATTTGGTGGCCATGGATTATCTGGTACAGGTCCTAAAGCAGGTGGCCCACGCTATCTCTATCGGTTCGCTACAGAAAAAACCCTTACCATCAACACTGTGGCTACAGGTGGCAATACAGAGCTATTTTCTATGGAAGAAGAGTAAAAAATTAAATTTCTTTACCTATATCAATCTGTTATTTGGAACTATTGTATATTTCTTCTGAAATACTCCCTACAGTGATTTAAGATGCGCCACCAAGGAAGGTGGGGGTGAATTATGCAAGAAAAGATAAAAAAATGAGACAGATCACAGTTTTTATATTCATCACTATTTTTATTGTTTTTACAGGAAGTACGGTGAGTTCTTCTGGAAATATAAATGGTTTTGTTGATGTAACGGATGGTGACACTATACGGTTTGGGATGATTAAGATAAGAATATGGGGGCTCGATGCACCGGAGATGAACACTGATGCTGGCAAAAGGTCCAAGGCGGAACTAAGAGCAATTGTAAGTGAAAAAGAAGTCACCTGTGAACCTGATGGAACTAAGAGCTATGACAGGGTTGTAGCAAAGTGTTTTGTTGACGGCCATGATATAGCTGTCAAAATGATAGAGCTAGGACTGGCAAAGCCATACTGTAAGTTTTCTAGAAGTTATTATAACGAGGCTGCAATTAAGGGTGGAGTAGATAAATGTTAAAAATAATTAATGTCAGTTTTTTGAATTTAATTACCATACTTACAGTTTTAATTTTAACATCTTGCACTGAACAAGATCAGATAAATATTAAGCTTCTTGATCATTTTGAAAAATATGATCAGGCAAAATCTCTTGTTATTAACCGCAATTATAAGGCTAGCAACCCGATTGAGCGGGCTGATTGGGAATCTCAATTTATTATGAGTGAAGGCGACCGATTTACGTCCACAGAAATTGGTTTTTTAATGAAAAAACAAGAGGTAATCATCGAGAATAATAGGAAAATCGCTATTGAAAATTCAATTATTGATATCGAACCGTTAAGGTCAGATATGGTTGAGTTAGCCAAATTTTGCAGGCAAATTCCGAAGGGTGGTTTATTACATGTTCATCCCTATGGACTCTTTACTCGAGATGTTGTCATCGAAATTCTTAGAAAATATAATCCAGTGATAGAACCTGAATATTTTATAATGACAACTCAAAATCAGGGACAAGTTCTTTATGATAATGAGATTGATGCCCTAAGATCACTTCCCGCCTCCTCTAATTACCTCTCAATGAGTGAAGCGGAGCAAAGTCTTTTTGTAAACTTTTTCTTTTTACCTAATGTTCCCGTATCTCATGATTTCACAAGATTTGACGCAATATTTGCCTTTGTAATTTGGATGGTTGAAGATGAATTTATTGATGAAAAAATGGAACTTATTTATCTCGATTTTCTTAGGCGAGCCGCCGACCATGGGATTAGTTATATTGAATTTACTAATAGCTTTACCCCCAGCGTTGACAGTATTGAAAAACTAACAAACTGGTCTATAAAATTTCTCAAAGAAACTGGGGTTGTAGTACGGTGGAATTTGGGGCTACTCCGCTTCCTTCCTGCTGAAATGAATGGTGATATGATAAAATCATGGAACCAACTTCTACTAATTCATCCATCCGATGTTATTGTTGGCATCGATCTTTATGCTATTGAGCGTGGAAACCCTGCCCTTGAAAAAGCGCAAGTCGCATATGGATACCTTAGTGGCTATAATAGTGAAAATCCGGATCATCCACTTAAGATGACTATGCACTCAGGCGAAATGGGGGACCCTCGCAATGCTCGTGATGCGATGATCATGGGCGTTTCAAGAATTGGCCACGGTGTACTTCTTCAAGAGGATTTAATAACCCTTGAATACGCTCGGAGCCTTAAAGTTGGTGTTGAGATAAATATTAATAGCAATCATCACCTCGGTGTTCACGATAAATTTAGCTCGCCACACCCATTTTTAAAATTCCTTCGATTGGGTATACCAGTTAGTCTTTCCACCGATAATGATGGAATTTTTGATACCGATATTTCCAAAGAATGCATAGCTGCAGTTAGCACCACCGATGTTAGTTACGCAGAACTTCAGGCGATGAGTTATAATAGTATTAGTACTAGTTTTTCTAAGCAGAAAACCAAGTCTATTCTTAAAAATAATCTAGATCAAAGCTTTGATCTATTTGAACAAAAATATCTAAACTAGATTTTTAGGGTAAAGATCATTTTATCTAGATTTTAAAAAATTGAATTTTCTTTTTTAATAGTAAACATTATATTAAAAAAGTAACCAAATGAGTAGGTAAAGTATTAATGAATAAAATATATATCACTGCCGATGAGTTGCTTTCTTCCTCATTAAAACTTGGACAAATGGTTGTAAAGGATGGCTTTCGGCCAGATTTTATTGTGGGTGTTTGGCGCGGCGGAACACCTGTGGGGATTGCAGTTCAGGAACTCCTGGATTTCTGTCACATCAAAACTGACCATTTTGCTATTCGCACCTCAAGTTATACAGGAATTGGGAAGCAGGAAGCTAAGGTAAAGGTCTACGGCCTTCATTACCTGATAGACAATATGAACTATGATGACAGTTTATTAATTGTAGATGATGTGTTTGATAGCGGCCGGAGTGTTCAAGCAATTATAGGTGAGTTAGATATTCATATGCGCAAAAATATGCCGACAGATATTCGTGTTGGTACTGTTTACTATAAACCGAGCAAGAACCTTACTAAACGCACTCCCAACTATTATATCCATAAAACTGAAGACTGGTTAATTTTCCCCCATGAGCTTGACGGCCTTAGCGATGAGGAAATACTGGCTTCAAAAAAAGATGCAAAAATGCTTATAGAACTCAGAAAAAAATGTGAGCAAGATTAGAGTTTGATCAGAAATAATTAAAGGTTTGAAATAATTAGAACTCAATTATCCTAGAATATCTTCCAGCTCATGAATTACTCGCTCTATATCATCAATATTATTATAAAGATGTGGCGCAAAGCGAATATAGTCCTGCCTTTTATGGGCGATTACACCACGGACTTTGAGCTGTTCAAGAATGTAAACTGCATTATGTTTACCCATATGACAGGTTACAATAGACGTTCGCTCTGATTGTACTTTGGGAGAAACGATTTTGATATTAAGCTGTTGAAGCCCCACTATCAGTTTATCGGCTAATCCGATATTATAATCATAAATACGGTCTATACCAATATCGTTAAGATACCGCATTGATGTTTCAAGACCTTTGATGCAACCAAAAGCCATAGTGGAGGCTTCAAATTTTTTTGCGGTATCAGGATATTCAAGTCTTGTTGCTGATAAATCCCACATTTTTGCGTGGCTTCGAAAACCGACGATTCCGGGTTCCAACTTATTTTGCAGATGTGGTGCTAGATACATAACAGCCGCACCAAAAGGTCCGCAAAGCCATTTATATGATCCGCTTATGATGACGTCTGCTCCTGATCCAGGTCCGTCAATAGGGACGGCACCGGCCGACTGAGTGGCGTCCACTATTAGTAACGCCCCATTTTCATGACAATGATCTGCAAGTAGCTTAAGGTCGTATAGCTGTCCGCTTGTATATTCGGCGTGGGAAATGGAAACTACAGCGGTGTTCTTATCGATGGATTTAATAATTTCACCTGGCTCCGTATAAGCACCTTTACTATGGACGAAGCGTATTTCACACCCCGTGTGATGGGATACACGTGTCCATGGAAAAATGGTGCTGGGAAAGACAATATCTGTACTAACTACATTACTTTCGGCACTTGGCATCACTGCCCAAGCAATAGAAGCCAGAAGTTCCGTATAGCTGCTGCCGCCAGCAATATCATCCTTGTTACAGTTAAAAAGTCGTGCGCCCTCAGCCCGAAGCCCTTCGAATGCGTTATCCTCCGCAAGATCATTAAAATTATTAGAGCCATTTATTCCTACATCGTTATGCCATTTATTTATGGCTTCAATGGAGGGTTTAGGCATAAGCGCCACATTAGCAGCATTGATATAGGCACATTTTTTTGTGAGGGGAAAATCATCTGATTTGACGATCCGGCTCATGACTTCTTCCTCCTTATAGCAGCATAAATTCCATAAAGGCTAATAAGGATCCATGCAACCTCAATGGTCACTGCCGGCAGGTTATAGTCAACATAAAGGGATACTAAAATAAGTGCTGCACCAATGGCATTGAGCACCGAAAAAGTTATTTTTTTAACATCGACCCTGTCCAGATGTACAAGTCCATAAACTCCAAGAATGAGTGTAACTCCCATAAGTCCAATTATGTCAAATATCATAATAAATATTACTCTATAGTCGTCGTCATTTTTGTAAGGATGGAGTTTCCGTCTTTAATTACAATCTTAAATAGTTGTTCAAAATCCATCTCGTCGAGTTTTGGTAAGGGCACTTTTGAAAGAAGGGATGCAAGCTCGGGTGTGCTAGAGCTATGGGCCACAATTAAAAAAGTTCCATCCATAGCTTTTAGTTTTTTGGAAAAACCTGAAAGGTCGTCGGTGGAAAAAAGAATAATAGGAAGCTCACGGTGCGCAGCCGTTGGCATTGCCGTCATTACTGTTCGGTATGTTTCGGTGGAAAAAACGGCCTTTATGGGTTCATTTTTAAGTATGTTCATAATATGAGTTGCACGTTTAACGCCCCGCTGGGTTAGCACGGGATTATCACCGCCTTGCTTCTCTGCATGGCGAACAACAAAATAGGTTCCATCAGCAAAAGCATATCCTGAAAAACTTATTACGACCAAAATTACAGTAAAAAATTTCCTTATTAAAATCTTCATATAACATTCTCCATTGCTTGTTCCATATCTGCAATCAAATCCTCTATATTCTCAATTCCTACAGACAATCGAATAATACTGTCCGTGATGCCCGCTTTTTCTCGTTCTTCAACTGGTACAGCACTGTGTGTCATGCTGGCGGGGTGCTGAATTAAGGTATCCACATTTCCAAGACTAACTGCAAGGGTAGGAAGTTTAACGGCATTGGCGAAGGATTTACCATTTTGGGCACCGCCGTTCTCGCCGTCGATCAGCTCAAAGCTGAGCATACCGCCGTAGCCATTAATCATCTGCTTTGTAGCTAGATCATGATAAGGGTTATTTTTGAGACCTGGGTAATAGACATGTTTTACTTTACTGTTAGCATCAAGCCACTCGGCAACCTCTTGTGCATTTTTTGCATGGCGTTGCATGCGGATTTCAAAGGTTTTTAAACCTGTATTAATTAGCCATGTATCTTTAGGACTTGGTGCAACTCCAAGCATTTTATAAGTAAGTCCTACTCCCTGTCCTCCGGGATGCATATAATCTAGATGGGTGCTTACAATCGCGCCACCAATCACTTGCCCGTGGCCAGAAATATACTTAGATGTTGAGTGGACTACAACGTCACAGCCAAGTGTTAAGGGACGTTGATGATAAGGTGTAGCGAATGTATTATCAACCATTACCCACATATCATGTTCATGGGAAACTTTGGCCAAATGAACAAGGTCAATTACCTCGAGGTTTGGATTTGATGGGGTCTCAATAAAAACTAGTTTTGCATTAATATTTGCCTTGATAGCGGTCTCAAGACCGTCTGGGCTGCAGTCAGATACCCATATCACGTCAATACCGAGCCGTGGAGCTAATTGATTAAAAAATTTATGAGTATTGCCGTAAAGGCCCATCTGTACGATCACTTGATCACCAGCACCTACAGCAGCTAACACCGCTGCTGAAGTTGCACCCATACCGCTTGAGGTTACTTTACCCATGACAAGTTCCGACGGTTCTTTTTCTGGATTTGCTTTGATGAGATCTATCCCCTCCATATAAGCAATTTTGTTAGCAAGGTGGTCCATGTTGGGGTTATGGGTGCGGGTATAGGCGTAACCTTTTACACGACCGGCAAAAACATCGGCCGCGTCATCTACCGTATCAAAGCCAAAGGTTGAGGTTTGATAAATAGGCATCAAGTGGGAATGTTTGTCATGACCACCTTCACCTACATGGTTAACGATAGTACTCATGCCTGCATTTTTATCAATTTCCTTGCTCATTACTTTTTGTCCTTATATATATTTTATGTATTTCAGTTACTTTTTTTATAATAAAATTGGTACTTGGCACTCTTCATTTGTTGTTGAGCGGAGTACGTCGAGCATTAGGCGAACCATGTTTTCCCTAACCTCCTTTATATTATCAGTAGCAAGGGTAATATTTTCTTCGAGCCCTGCCGCTAAATTAGTAGGTAAGGCAACGGCACCAAAGCTCATACCAAGTTCTGCAGCCAGAAATATTTCAGGACATGCCGTCATGCCAACTACATCACCGCCAAGAATTTGATACATTTTAATTTCTGCAGGGCTCTCAAAACGCGGTCCGTTCGTTGCGACATATGTTGCTCCATCATGAACGTTTATAAAGTGTTTTTTACCTAGCTCGATAGTTTTAGCAGAAAGAGTTGGGCAAAATGGTTTGCTCATTTCAACATGACCAATACCATCCTTGATGGCATCAAAAAAACTGAACTCACGCCCAGATGTAAAGTCAAGAAAATCTCGCATTACCGCAAGCTCAAGCAGGGGATAATTATTAGTGATAGCACCAACTGCATAGGTTGCCATAATGCGTGTTACACCAAGATTCTTAAGGGCTTGGATGTTTGCACGATAATTTATTTTATGGGGTGGTGTGTCGTGTTCGATGCCGTGGCGGGTCATGAATACTACGTCCGCATGGTCACCCTTTCCCAGATAGGCTACAGCTTCACCATATTGGTTATTAAGTAATCTTTCTTCAACCTCAATTTCGGGAAGGCTGTAGATACCGGTACCACCTAATATTGCAATGCTCATATCTATTCCTACCAGGTTTTATAATTTTTAAGGGTGTAGGGGCTAAGTACCCCATGAACCGTGATTACACCAGAGACATATTTTGGAGGCGTTATATCAAAAGTTGGGTATCTTGCACCGATATTATCTGTGGTGGTGGGCGTGCCAAGCACCTCTCTAATTTCGGCAGGGTTCCGTTCTTCGATCACTACGTCATCTCTGGTTTTTTTTGCATCGTCCCGTCCCCAAGCAAAAGCAAAGTAGGGAATTTCGTGATGGTGGGCGGTAATGGCATTTTGATAGGTACCAATTTTGTTACACACGTGGCCATCCAGTGTTATTAAGTCTGCGGCCGTGATATATTTCTGAATATTGCCTTCGCGCATAATGTGGGCCGGCATATTGTCAGTAATCAGATTAACTTTGATACCTAGCTCATTGATAGAAGGTGCCGTGAGCTTTGCGCCTTGGAGGTATGGTCTGGTTTCAGGGACGTAAACGGTAATATTTTTACCATCACGCTTTGCCATTGCGAGGCTCAGTAAAAAGCCAGCTTCACCAAAGCACATAGTTAAAATACCATCTCCATCATCAATAAGATTGGCCATTGCTCTTGCCCGAATGGCGTAATTATCATAAATAGTATTTTTGATGGCGTCTATTTTGTATGCGATAGCCTGGTCAATACTTAATCCCTGGTCGTCCGCTGTTTTAGCCACTTCCAATATCTCGTCAAGACGAAGTGCCATTGCAGTATTGGTTGGCCGGGTTGCGACCAATGTATTTCTTGCTGCTTTTAGGGTGTCCATGCCATCGCAGGCGATAATCCGCATGGCATTAACCGCTGCCATCCAAGGGCCACTGCCTTGTGTAACCATATTTTTAATAGATATAGCTACAGCATCAACGCTATCACAAGTGATAAATTCTTTAGAAAATGGGTATTTTCGTCGGTCACCGATAAGAACTTTACCGCCTTCAAACCGGGAGATATTGTCGGGATTAACGACAAAGGGCAACAAATCATATACCCCCTCTTTTTGAGCGGGAGATTTTCCCTGCGGCTTTTCTGCCTTAACTCCACCTTGTTCTACCCAAGCCGTAAAACCACCATCTACATGGCAAAGGTTTTTAAGGCCAACATCTTGTGCCGCTTTAGTTGCGAGCGCACTGCGCCACCCTTTATTACAGTAGAATACAAATTTATGATTATTATCAAATATTTTTTTATAATAAGGGCTTTGTTTATCCACCCAAAATTCAGTCATACCACGTGGCATATGAAAGGCGCCAGGGATCATGCCTTCTGCATTAATTTCCCGAATATCACGAAGGTCAACAAAGGTCATTTTGGGGTCATCAAGCATTAACTTTGCCTGCCCTACATTGATTGTTTCTATTTGTTGGTTGGCAAGATCCACCATCTCTTTTGCTGTTTTCGTCATTTCGTGCCCCGTTTGGGTTTGTTTTTATTAGGTAAAATGTCATTTAGGTTTATGATATGTAGCATAACAGCAAAACAAAATATAGTTAAGAAGTTACCGATTAGTAACATTATAATTATATTAATGTAATTAATAGTATTTACGAAATAAGGGAATATATAGTGAATAAAAATTGGGTGATTACTCTTTTAATGTTGTCTACGTTAATTTTAGCCAGTTGCGGAAAAAATGCAGAAGTAAGCAGTGAAGATACTCAATTTTTAGTAGTAGGGAAAACTGCAAATTACAGACAGGATCAAAACTCTATTAATAGGGAAATAATCAACTATCACTTTTTTGCTGAAATTTTTGTTAAAGAGGGGGGGGAAATAACAAAAGGAACTTTAAGCAATGTGGAGCTTGACGTTATGAAATTTGATGACCATCCAAGTACACTTGAAACCCATGGTGGACGCTATAATAATGAAGAAGACCTAAACGCTATCTACCCTAATGGAGAGTACTTGTATAAATACACTGAAAAAAATGGCCAGGTGCTTCACATACCTGTGGTGCTTTCCAATAACGACGACGGTAAAACCCGTATACCTAGGTCTCCAATTATTACTTTGATGCAAGATGAAAACCAGATTTTTTCAGAAAATATTGATCCAAATAAGGACCTTAATATTTCTTGGACGTCATTTATTGAGGGTGGGGCGGATAAAAACGGTTTTATTGATGATCTTATTTTTGCAGTAGTTGGCAATTGCCTGGGGGAGAAAATATTTCATAGTGGAGTACCATTTGGTGGCGGTGAGTATTTGACCTACAATAATAGCCATGTAACGATAAATAAAGATATTCTTAATTCTGGTGAAGTTTACCAGGTCAGTGTAGAACATGCGGTGATGGATACTAACTATATTGGTAATGTACCAACCATAGCGACCTATGCAGCTACATCGTTTCTCGATTTTAATACGAGTGGGAATAATATTAATGGACTTAACTGCGCGCAATTACCAATACAAATGGATAAGGGACAGACGGACAGGGTAATAGTAAAATCTATTAAACTAACAATCGGCAATGATTATCATGACCTCAATATTAGTAAGTAATTTTTATAATGTTAACTTGCCCGTCATATAATAGGTTTTTCTAATGGCTTAAGTCAAAAAAGCGCTGATTTCTCAGCGCCTTTTTCATAGACAAATTATATTTAGATTAAAAGTTAAACAGAAAAATTAATTTTGGGCAGGCATTCTTGCTCCACGAACATCAACTTCGATAAGCCATCCGTCTACTGCAAGGCCAGAAATTTCTACAACTGCGCGAACAGGCTTATTAGGTTGATCTTCTGTGCCAAAGAATTCTAAAAAGGCTTTGTTGAAGCCAGAAAAGTCCATTTTACCTGTTGCAGGGTCAGCAACCAGATATACACGAACCATTACAATATCGCCCATATCCCAACCAGCACCATCAACTGCCGCTTTAATACTTGTAAATGTGCTGCGGGCTTGTTGCTCAGTCGTTCCGTATGAGCGATCTGCGCGCGGAGCATCAGGGTTTAATGGGCGAGGGCCTTTGCCACTAACAAATAGTTGATCTGCGTGAGCGGGCACTTCAATTGTTGAGAAGAACATACGACCTTCGTCGTTGCGCTTAATGGCGTCTTGTGCATTTACTGAAAAAGTTGCAAACATTGTGGTGCTAAAGATTGCAGCAGCAGTAATAATTTTAATTAATTTTGACATTGTTTTCTCCCTTAGAATTAATTTTTCAGCATTCATCGAATGCCGTTAATAGTTAACTTATAGAATATTTTTATTTTGACAACGATTTCTGATCAAAAAATATCGCTCAAGGTAATGATTAATTACCATCACCAAAGCCGTCATCTTCTTCAGCTAGTTCTTCATAGGCTGTATTCATTTGTTCCTGATTAATTTCACCGGCTGCATTACCCCAGCTGTTACGAATAAAATTAATGACTGTTGTTAGTTGGATCACCTCAAGGTCATCAATGAAAGTAGGCATACCAGCACGCCCTTCTAGAAGTAAATAAATCAGTTCTTCTTGATCACCTAAGACAATTTCATTATTTTTCAGTGCGGGATAAATATCCTCATAACCCTTACCGTTAACCATATGGCAGGCTTCACAATAATCAGTATAAATTTCTGCGCCTTCTGGTGAATAGCTTTGTGCAGATGCCGCTGATATTAATATTGTAGTGCCAATGGTGATAAATAAAATATTAAAATAATTTCTCATTTTCGGTTCCAAAATTTAATCTATAATCAAAGGATAATTTAAATAATTCTTTAAAGTATAGCTTTAGTAGAAAATGAAAAGAAATTTATTTTTTAATTTCGTCATTCGAAATAGTTCGTCCTTAGAGAGAAATTAACGGTGGTTTCTTTATATCAACCTCAAAAATTACAGTGTGTGTAGGATCTTTACCACTTTGAAACTTAAAGGACAAACCGGCCTTAGTTGGTCTATAAATTTGAATTAAATGTTTAGGGAGGCCAAATTGTATTTGGTCATCTTCAAATTTAAAAAACTGAACAGTATCTAATTCGACGGTAATTTTTAAATACTTTCCACCCGGAAAGTGTATTTCTTCTTGCAAGCGGTTCTTCTGACATAGCGTTTGGAATTCATCTTTGCTTAGGCGCAGGCTAGTTTTTTTTAGTTTCTAGTTTAACTTTCAATTTAGCCCCCAGTTGAAGAGAGGTTTGTCATTATTCCGGTATCACCTGTCGCAAGGAAATGTGAGGAGGCCTTATAGTCAAGTTGCTTTCTAACTGCTGCTTTGAGTAAGTTTTTTTGGTCATCATCTTGAAGCATATGGCGTAAAGGAATGCCAAAATTACCAAATAAACAAAGCCTTAGATCACCGCTAGATGTGATACGGAGCCTGTTGCAGCCAGTACAAAAATCTTTCGAATAGGGTGCAATTAGTCCTATTGAACCAGCATAATTTGGATGAGTAAAGTTTGCGGCAGGTCCATCACCAGGATTTCTTACATTTTCAATCCAATTACGATCTACAAGTTGACCTTTTATATGGTCGGCAGACTGATGAAATTTATTAAAATAGGTAAGATTATCACCGGTCTGCATGAGTTCTATATAGCGAACGCTAACAGGGGTATCTTTTACATATTCTAAATATTGATCCAATTCTCCATCGTTAATGCCCTTAAGTAAAACGACATTTATTTTTACCTTTTTGAAACCAACCTCCAGCGCCTTATCGATGCCATCACGGACCGCCTGCATTTTGTTATGCCCTGTGAGATCATGAAATTTTTTGGCATTCAGGGTATCAATACTAATATTAATGGCGTTTAATCCTGCGTCATACCACTCCTGCGCTCGCTCTACTAATTTGTATCCATTTGTAGTAAAGGCAAGAGTTTTTATTTCTGAGCGCTCGCTAATTATCTTAGCAATCTCGGTGAAATCTTTACGGACAGTTGGTTCACCACCTGTTAACCTTATTTTCCAAACACCAAGTTCAATAAATGCATCAACAAGTCTTCTAATCTCATCTTGATGGAGAAAATGTTCTTTTCCAGTTTTTTTGTAACCATTCGGCAGGCAATACTGACAACTAAAATTACACACCTCAGTGATGGAAAGTCTCAAATAGGGGAAGGTTCTATTATGTTTATCGACGAGCATTTTATTCTCTTTTCCAAATTCGGGAGGCTAAAGTGTTTCCATAATAACCAGGCGGAACAATTTCCGCGGCCTACCCCTCATGTCATTTATTGATTTAGACAGGTAGGCTTCAGAGTAAATAACTTAATCTGAGCTTAACCAAAAATAGTAAAAAACTCTACTATTAAATACATAGATAATTTTCTATCTATAAAAATAAATTATCAGTATTTTTTACCTAAAGTTATTTTCAGGCAGTATTTTATTAAGAGATCAATGTATTTTGCTAACTATTGCTATCAAATGAAATATATTTGACTGATAAGAATGCAGATAAATAAACATAGTTTAAATTGATACAATATCCATACAGGTTTGATCTAGGGGTATAAAATGGTTTACCGCGATAATGTTTATAGGAGTTACGTTGAGCTGTTTAAACGTAGTTAAAAGGGCCTTCGTGAATTAAGCGCGGTCGTCAACGTACCATCGTCTAGATAGTCCAGTTCGCCACCAATTGGCACGCCGTGGGCAAGGCGGGATATTTCTATATCAAATACCTTTAACTGTTCTGTTATGTAGTGAGCAGTTGTCTGTCCGTCGACAGTGGCGTTGGTTGCGATGATTACTTCATTTAAGTTAGGATCGGCTGCCCGGTTAATGAGCGAATTTATATTGAGATCAGTGGGGCCTACACCATCAAGAGCTGAAAGTGTACCGCCGATAACATGATAAAGTCCTTTGAAAGTTCCTGCCCGCTCCAGCGCCCATAGGTCTGCAACATCTTCTATTACACATATAATAGTTCTATCTCGCTTTTTACTTTCACAAATATGACATGGGTTATCCACATCAAGATTACCACAGGTAACACAAGGGTGGACGTTTTCTGCAACAGAGGAAAGCGCCTTGCTGAGCGGTCTCATGAGACTATCTTTTTTCTTTATGAGGTGGAGGGCAGCCCGCCGAGCAGATCTAGGGCCAAGGCCCGGCATTTTACTAAGCAGGTTAATCAGATGATCGAGCTCGTTGTTATTGGCAGGTGATTTATACATCGGTTTAATATACCTTTAAAACGGAAGTTTCATTCCCTCCGGGAGGTCAATTCCGCCAGTAAGCTTTGCCATTTCGTTTTTGTTAAATTCATCAACCTTTCGTTTGGCATCATTAAAAGATGCAACAATGAGGTCCTCAGCCATTTCGGCATCATCTACGTTAAATATACTCGGATCAATTTTGAGTGAACGCATTTCAAACTTACCATTCAAAGTCACATTAACAAGACCGCCCCCGGAAGTTCCAGTATGTTCTGATTTTTGAAGCTCTTCCTGCATTTGTGCCATTTTTTCTTGCATTTCTTGGGCTTGCTTCATCATTTTTCCAAGGTTTTTCATAGTTTTTTTCCTACCTTAATCTATATCGTTTATACCAAATTCATCAGCACTTATTAAAAAATTTAAATCCTCTGGATCTACATGTACTAAGTAATCTTTTTTAACTTTTCTGATATCGGTAATGGAAGCTCCATCAAAACTATTAAATACAGATTTGATGACCTCATCTTTCATAATCATATCTTTGAGGGCTTGCTGCTCGACAACATCTTTTTCGTAGAGGGTTGTGTCTCCAATTTCATTCGATAGTGATATGACCCAGCTCTTTCCAGTCCATTTTTTTAGTTCTGTGGACATTCTACTAGCCAGATTTTTAGGAACTCTTGCATTAGGCCTTATATCAATTCGCCCTATATCATAACTAACCAAATGGACATTATCATTCAGTTGAAATGCGATGTCAGGATCACCCTTTTTTTCAAATAATTTCACAAGTTCATCAAAGCTTGAAGGTGATGAAACGAATTCCTCGTTGATTTCCATTTCAGGGTCGGTCACACGAAGCGCTGACTGGCCACTACCTAGAATAACATTAAATGTCTGGGGCGTATTTTCACTGCCAGTACTATTATTTAAAGTAGTTGTTTTTGGTGCTTGCGAAGCTCTATTTTCCGTAGAGGCCGAAGTCATTGATGCCCCGGCTGTTCGATCATCTTTAATTTTCTTAATAAGGTCTTCTGGCGTGGGCAGGTTGGAACTAAAAGTGAGGCGTACAATGATCATTTCTGCTGCTGAGATGGGATTAGGTGATATACGGACTTCTTCAGTGCCCTTAAGCAACATTTGCCAAGTACGGGTTAGAACTGGGATCGATAGCCCATTAGCCATTTCAAGACCGTGTAAGCGTTCTGCTTCAGAAGTCAATAAATCTTCTCCAGCATCAGGCACAACCTTGAGACGTGTGAGCCAATGGGTTAATTCTAACATATCCTGAATAATGACTGCTGGATCAGCACCATGGTGAAATTGGTGACGCAACTTAGATAGTGCATCGGCGGTTTTGCCTTCGAGAATATCCTTATAGAGATCAAATATTTGTGTCCTGTCAGCGAGGCCGAGCATATCGCGTACT
>CAJQRG010000040.1 GCA_905612225.1 Emcibacteraceae bacterium
TTTAAAAGTTCGCGGTAGTTTAAATTTTTTAACTTTAGTATTGGCAATGTGCATATTGTCATCTTGTGGTTCAACTAAGTTGGCATATAAAGACCTTCCAGTTGACCAACTTTATATTGAAGCACAGAAGTCTCTTGATCGTGGAGAATACCTA
The DNA here is from genome assembly GCA_905612225.1 of Emcibacteraceae bacterium. Classification (GTDB taxonomy): domain Bacteria; phylum Pseudomonadota; class Alphaproteobacteria; order Sphingomonadales; family Emcibacteraceae; genus Pseudemcibacter. The sequence goes on from CAJQRG010000040.1 coordinate 155, forward strand.
ATGTCGGCTATTAGCTTTGATCAAGTTGAAAGACAGCATCCCTATTCCCTCTGGGCTAAAAGGGCTCAATTGATGTCGGCACATTCTTTTTATATGGCCAATGATTATGAAAGTGCTATCTTATCGGCCGAACGGTTTTTATCCCTCCATCCCGCTAACAAAAATGCCAAATATGCGCGGTACCTTGTTGCTCTCTGTTATTATGAACAAATAGCGGATGTACGCAGAGATCAAAATTTCACCGAAGCGGCTCTTGACGCATTTGAGCAGATTGTGAGGCTTTATCCTGAAACTGATTACGCTGCAGATGCGAGGGTGAAGATTAACCTTACACTAGATCACCTTGCTGGCAAAGAAATGGAAATTGGTCGTTTCTATCAAACAGCAGGAGAGTTTTTTTCTGCCATTGGACGATATAATAATGTATTGAAGGACTATCAGACTACCAGTCACACACCCGAAGCATTACACCGCTTAACTGAAGCTTATTTGGCACTTGGTATCATTATGGAAGCACAGAAATCTGCAAAGGTGCTCGCTCTTAACTATCCAAATACTGACTGGAATAGGTTCAGCGCTGAGCTTTTAAATCAACATGCAAATTAAAAGGTAATTATTTTTCATGATTGTTTCGCTTACGATCAAGAATATTGTTCTCATTGACCGCCTTCAAATAAATTTTGAGGGCGGTCTTTGTGTTTTAAGTGGTGAAACTGGTGCGGGAAAGTCAATTCTTTTATCAGGAATAGGGCTTGTTATTGGTGCACGCAGTGAAAAAGAATTGATAAGGCATGGCAGTGATCAAGGAACTGTCAGTGCGGAGATTTCTGTAAAGGATGATCATAATGTTTGGAATATTTTTGAGGAACAAGGTTTAGAGTTTGATCGGGGATCGGTTATTTTGCGCCGCATTATAACGAGAGATGGACGAAGTCGTGCCTTTATCAACGACCAGTCCGTAACTATAGCGTTATTGCGTAAAGTTGGAGAGTGCCTTATTGAAATTCATGGTCAGCACGATGAACGAGGACTTCTTAATTCATCTGGTCATCGTAATTTATTGGATAGTTTTGGCAGTTATGGCGCGCTATTGTTAAAGGTTAAGTCCACATATCGCACTCTAGTTTCGTTAAAAGAAGCATTGACACGTGAGCAGATTAAGTTGGAATTAGCTCAGAGCGATGAAGACTACATTCGTCATAATCTGGAAGAATTAGAAACTTTAGATCCTAAGCTTGGTGAAGAAGAAGAACTAGCCAAGGAACGATCTAGAATGATGCAAGGTGAAACTCTCTCATCTGGACTAACAGCGCTACTCGGTAAGTTATTAAGTGATAAGGGGGTTGATACCGTGCTCCGCACAACCCTGAGAAAAATAGAACGTATGAGTGCGAAAGCACCTGGCCTTCTTGAGAGTGTTTCGAAGAGCCTTGAACAAGCTGCCAACGAAACTTCTGAGGGGATCCAGAAGCTTGAGGAAATTATACAAGACCTTGAATATAATCCATATGATCTTGAGAATAATGAAGAGAGACTGTTTGCAATTCGAGCGGCGGCGAGAAAACATAATTGCCAACCAGAGCAACTGATTACGTTAATGCAAGATTTTCATACAAAACTTGACGTATTGAAATTCAGCGATGATGAAGTTCAACGGTTGACAAATGAAGTAAAGGCTAGCCAGGCTGTATTTGAGTTGAATGTCCAAAGATTATCCTCTGATCGCTATAAAACAGCTGCTAACTTAGATAAGCAGGTTAATAAAGAACTCCCAGCCTTGAAAATGGATAAAGCAAAGTTTAAGACTTTTATAGAACCACTGGAGCCTGAAAAATGGAATGGTGAAGGTGGCGAAAAAGTGGACTTTAGGGTGTCAACAAACCCTGGAGCTCCTTTTGGTGGTTTAGTTAAGATTGCATCAGGTGGTGAGCTTTCTCGGTTTATTCTGGCCCTTAAAGTAGTTCTGGCAAGGAAAGGCAGTGTTGCAACGTTGATTTTTGATGAGATTGATCAAGGTGTTGGAGGTGCGGTTGCAAATGCTGTGGGTGAACGGCTCTCGGAACTTGCGGACAAAGCACAAATATTAGTAATTACTCATTCGCCGCAGGTTGCTGCTAGAGGCCGTACTCATTGGCTTATTAATAAAAGTCAGACTGGTGAAGAGATGTTAAAAACGTCAGTAACGAAGCTTTTAAATGAAAATAGGCGGGAAGAAATTGCTCGTATGCTTTCTGGTGCTGAGGTTACAAAAGAATCTAGAGCTGCAGCGGATAATCTGCTACAATGGTAGCGTTCCAAAAGAGTGTTATAATGATTGATCTGCATCAAATAAATCCAGAAAAACTAGAGAGTGGTCAAGCTAAAAAAGAGCTTGAAAGGTTGGCAGTTTTGATTGCGCACCACGATAAACTCTATCATGATAAAGATGATCCTGAAATATCAGATGCGGATTATGATAATCTTCGGCGATATAATGAAAAAATAGAAAAATTATTTCCCCTACTAATTCGCTCGGATAGCCCAAGAAAAAAAATAGGAGCTTTTCCTTCAAGTGGATTTAATAAAATCGCTCATCAAGTACCAATGCTTTCTCTTGATAATGCGTTTAGTGTCTATGATGTCCATGAGTTTGCCGCACGCGTAAAAAGATTTTTAAATTTAGATAATAGTGTAGGGATTAAAATCCTTGCGGAACCAAAAATTGACGGACTTTCGGCATCTTTGAGATACGAAAAAGGAATTTTGGTACAGGGGCTTACCCGGGGTGATGGAAAGTCAGGGGAAGATATTACCGAGAATTTGAAGACAATAAAGCAGATACCCTGGACACTAGCTGGGAATGACTGGCCTGACGTGGTTGAAGTGCGGGGGGAAGTTTACATGGCAAAGAATGACTTTCACAACTTAAATGCGAAGCAGTCTTTGGCCGATAAGCCGCCTTTTGCCAATCCACGTAATGCTGCAGCGGGTTCATTACGACAGCTCGATAGTCTAATCACAAAGTCTCGTTCACTTAAATTTTTTGCCTATAGTTGGGGTGAAATATCTAGACAATTGGGTAACACTCAAATGGAGGCTATAAATCGTTTTAAATCGTGGGGTTTCATCACCAATGATATGATATTCCTTAGTAACGACGTTGATGCAATTATAAAACACTACGAATATATTTCGGAAAAAAGGAGCAATCTTTCATACGATATTGATGGTGTAGTTTATAAAGTTAACCGTATTGATTATCAGGAGCGCCTTGGTATGGTGGCCCGCGCACCGCGCTGGGCTATAGCTCATAAGTTTCCTGCAGAAAAAGCCAGAACTACATTAAATAATATTGATTATCAAGTGGGCAGAACTGGCGCAATTACCCCTGTTGCACGCCTTGAGCCAATCACTGTAGGTGGTGTTGTTGTTTCTAACGCCACCCTTCATAACGCTGATGAGATCAAAAGACTTGGTATTCGCCTTGGTGATGAGGTTGTTATTCAGCGGGCAGGGGACGTTATTCCTCAGATTGTTGAAGTCGTAAAGAGCAATGATAAAAATGATTTGATTAATTTCCCAACCGTATGCCCATCCTGTGGTAGTGACTTAGTTCGGGAAGGTGATGACATTGTATGGCGCTGCTCTGGTGGCCTTACCTGTCCGGCTCAACGCATAGAAAGGCTTCGTCATTTTGTATCACGTAATGCATTTGATATAGATGGACTGGGAAGCAAGCAAATTGAATTTTTCTTTAAGGAGGGAATGATTAAAAGCCCTTCTGATATCTTTGAACTTCAGGATTTGGATAAAGCGGCACCACTCATATCGTTAAAAAACAAAGAAGGCTGGGGAGACCTTTCTGTAAAAAAGCTCTGGAATGCTATTAATGTTAAGAGGGTTATAACAATGGACAGGTTCCTATTTTCGCTTGGTATCCGACACTTAGGGCAACAAAACTCTCGTATTATTTGCTTAAATTACCTGACTATGGATGTTTTTTTAAATAATATTATTGCCGCGAAAAATAAAAATAGTGATGCCTATACCAAGCTAATGCTGATTGATGGAATTGGTGATAAAGTAGCCAGTACAATAATTGAATTTTTTAACCAACCGCAAAATCTAGCCGTAATAACTGATTTGCTTAAACAGGTAACTGTGGAAGAATTTTTACCTCCAGAAACAAAAAATTCCAAAGTTGTAGGTAAAATTATTGTATTTACAGGTAAGTTTGAAAAATTAAGTAGACAAGAAGCTAAAGCATCGGCTGAAAGCCTTGGAGCTAAAGTATCAAGTTCTGTTTCTGCCAAAACAGATATTCTCGTTGCCGGTTCGGGTGCCGGTTCAAAACTTAGAAAAGCCCAAGCCCTTGGCATTGAAATTTTTACCGAAGAACAGTGGCTTGTGCTTATTTAGGTATGCAATAAATGCATGACTGATTAGCTAATAAGCACACTACTCATAATATATGTGAATATGTATAAAACTCTTAAATAGAAGATCATAAGCATCTTCTTTAAGTTTAATGCAGAATATTGAAAGGTAAATTAATGACACAAATATCAAATGCCAACGACTTTATGGGACTACTGAAAGCCTTTAATTATGTGCCAGATGTAGTAAAAAATGAAATTGAGTATCCTGAAAACATTTCTAGTCTAGTTGAACACTTTAAAGATCTTGTAAAATCAAGCACTGAAGATTATGATTTTTTAGACCTTCTTGGTGATAAAGGCCATGTTCCAGTAAATGATAACTGGAAGAAAGTCTCCATCAATGGGACTAAAGTAATCAATAATAAAGCATCATAATTATCTTTAGCTATCCAGATTTTTTATAGTTAAGGCTAATGGCTACTTTTTTTAAAAACTAATGTTTGCCACTCATGAATAGGGTATTTTTTCTCAATTACCATTCCATGGGAAATATAGGTTTCTATAACAACATCCTGTTGTTCGCGAAGAAGTCCAGATAGAATTAAAAAACCACCTTTTTCTAATTGATTAACAATACTCGGGGCTAGTAATATTAAAGGACCAGATAGAATATTGGCAACGATTAAATCATAGGGTCCAGTCTTACAGACAGTCGAATTATTAAATCCATCAGAGGTGACTACTAAGATATCATTAGTACCATTCAATATAATATTTTCTTTTGCAGTATCTGTAGCGATAGGGTCAATGTCACTTGCAACAACATTGCAGTTCCAAACTTTAGCCATTGCAATAGCAAGAACACCGCTACCACAGCCAAGATCAAGGGTATTTTTAGGATCTAATTTCGTATGAAGGTCGCTAATTGCGAGCAAACAACCTTTTGTTGTTTCATGACTGCCAGTGCCAAATGCTTGAGCAGCTTCCATCTGTATAGAAATTTTATCGGTTGGTATGCTTGTAATATCATGTTGGCCATATAGATAAAACATCCCCGCTTGGATAGGTTTTAGTATTTTTTGTGATGCAGCAACCCAGTCAATATCTTCAAGTTTTTCAAGTTTTAATTGGGGTGATTTAATCCCAAAGCTAGAAGCTATTTTTGAAATTTTTGTATTCAAAATATCTATGTCAGGTTTGTAGTCAAAATAGATTTCCACAAGTACTTTTTCAAGATTATCCTTGATTTCAAATGCCGTAATAGATGAAGAATAGTCTCCGCTTGTAATAGTAATTAATTTTTCTATTTCCGGTACAAAATTTACGGGAGAAATGATAATTACTTTCCAAATTATTATTTTATCATTTTGGCTCATTAAATAATCCTATTTTAACTTGAATATGATAAAATATATTTTTCATATAAGCTGTGTGAAATTTATTAATAGTGTTTTATGTGACTAAACTAATTTAATAAAACTATCCATAACTTTGCGGGGTGAACCCATCTCAAAATCAATCATTAATTTATTACCATCTACGGCAGTAACTTTTCCATAGCCAAATTTATCATGAAATACGCGGTCAGAAATTGAAAATTTTGATGGTTCAGGATTTTTTAGCACTCGCCCTTGATTTATACTTTTCTTTTTTGCTTTACTACGATCTAGTTGATAATTTTCTCGCCCTTCTCCAAAATTAAAACTAATTGAAGCCTGCTGATAGCTCCCCTGATCAATACTAGTTAAACCCTGCTGACCATTTCGTTTTATATGTTCATCCGGTAACTCTTCAATAAAACGTGATGGAATTGGACTCGTATAATTACCAAACATATATCTTGTGGCGGCATAAAATATATGAGCGTTCTTTTTAGCCCTTGTAATGCCTACGTAAGCAAGGCGTCGTTCTTCTTCAAGACCACGTTCGCCTTGTTCCTCCAGGGATCGCTTGCTTGGAAATAGCTCTTCCTCCCACCCAGGTAAAAATACGGTGTTGAACTCAAGACCCTTTGATCCATGAAGTGTCATTATATTAACACTGTCATATTGGTTATTAGCTGTATTTTCCATTACTAGTGAAATATGTTCCAAAAATTCAGCTAAGTTCTCAAAAGCTTCCATGCCACGAATAAATTCAGACAGATTATCAAGCTTACCGGGTGCATCAGGAGATTTATCATTGCGCCACTTATCATAATAACCGCTTTCTTCTAAAACTCTATCTGTAAGATCCTGATGACTAATATCATTAGATGCTTTACGCCAGTGATCGAAATTATCAATTAGTTGCGAAAGTGAGGTCCTTGCCTTTTTATTGATTTCTTCCGTTTGGACTATGTCAATGGATGCGTTTAAAAGCGAGGTTCCAATCCTTCGGGCTATACGGTATAATTTGGCGACAGTAGTATCACCAATACCCCGTTTAGGTACATTAATAATCCGTTCAAAAGCTAAATCATCATCTGGATTAATTATCACTCTGAGGTAGGCCATAGTATCACGGATTTCTGCCCGCTCGTAAAATCGTACCCCACCAATAATTCGGTAAGGAATTGCGAGGGTTAGAAAATGTTCCTCAAATTCACGGGTTTGAAAACCGGCACGAACCAAAATTGCCATTTCACTTAAAGGCTTTTGTTTACGTTGCTGTTCTTCTATTATCTCGCCAATTGCTCGCGCTTCGGCGCGACCATCCCAAACTGCAGTTATGGATACTTTTTCTCCGCCTTCTTCCGCGGTCCAGAGAGTTTTTCCGAGGCGACCCTGGTTACTGCCTATCAAGCCACTTGCGGCACCCAGGATGTGGGTGGTTGAACGATAATTTTGTTCAAGGCGGATAATTTTGGCACCCTTAAAATCATTTTCAAACTTTAATATATTCCCCACTTCTGCGCCACGCCAACCATAGATGGACTGATCATCGTCACCGACACAACAAATATTTTTATGTTCTAATGCTATAAGTCTAAGCCACAGATACTGCGCAACGTTAGTATCCTGATACTCATCAATGAGTATGTACTTAAACCTTTTTTGGTATTCGTTAAGAATTTTTTGGTTATTTTGAAATAGATTTAAACATAGCAATATAAGATCACCAAAATCGGCAGCATTAAGTTCCTTGAGACGGCTTTGATAGGCTGCATAAAGCTTAATTCCTTGACCTTCTGCATATTTTTGTGCCTCATCTTTTGGAACCTGCTGCGGAAGTAAAGCTTTATTCTTCCAGCTGTCAATAAGTCCGGCAAGCATACGTGGTGGAAACCGTTTTTCGTCAATATCCGCCGCGCGAACTAGCTGCTTTATAAGCCTGAGCTGATCATCCTGATCTAAAATGGTATAATTACTGCTCAGACCGACTAGGTCGGCATGACGTCTTAATATTTTCACGCAGATTGAGTGGAATGTACCAAGCCAAAACATATTTTCGACCGCATCGCCAATAATTGCACCAACCCTCTCTTTCATTTCCATAGCAGCCTTGTTTGTAAAGGTCACGGCAAGTATTTGATTAGGAAAGGCGTGGTCGCCCGCAAGAATATGTGCCAGTCGTGTAGTGAGTACACGGGTTTTCCCAGTACCCGCACCTGCAAGCACTAGAATAGGACCATTGACGTGTTTAATCGCTTCCAACTGGGGAGGATTAAGTCCTTCAAGATAGATAGGTGGAGCTT
>CAJQRG010000041.1 GCA_905612225.1 Emcibacteraceae bacterium
GGTACTTTTAATTCCCAGATGCGTGAGGAAGCTATTATTGAAAGTCAGAAAAACTTAACATACTTGGAATCTCAACTCGTCAAAACGCAGTTAACAGAAGTTAAGCGTTCTATATATCAACTAATAGAAAGTGAAATGAAAAATATGGTTTTTGCCAATGCACAGGAAGAATATGTTTTTGAAGTTTTAGATCCAGCCATTGAACCCGAAAGAAAGGTGCGCCCAGTGCGCTCTGTTATCGTGCTAGTCAGCGTCTTTCTAGCAGGCCTTTTAGGCTCACTAATTGTTATAGGTCAATTTATTTATCGTTCTAAAAATAAAACTAACTATTCCACGCCTGAAACATTAAAATAGGCCAAAGATGATGTTGCCAGTTTCTTTTTCCGGACAGATGTTCTTTTAATTTTTCTTGTATTTCTGCAACATTGAAATAGCCTTGCCTATGTAATGTATCTGCTGACAATAGGTCAATTGCCCATTCTTTTATAGGTCCCCGAAGCCAGTCGTCAATTGGTACGCTAAAACCCATCTTGGGCCGATCTATCAATTTTTGGGGCACATGCCTATATAAAAGTTGGCGAAGTAGCCATTTGCCCTCACCATTTCTAATTTTTTGATGTAAAGGAAGACTTGCGCCATATTCTACAATCCGATGATCTAAAAAAGGCACCCGGCTTTCTAAGCTAACCGCCATGGTTGCCCGGTCCACTTTCGCTAATATATCATCCGGCATATAAGAAACTGCATCAATATACATCATTAATTCAGTAAAAGTGCAGTCCTTTGGCCATGTGGTAGAATCCGTCACAAATGTAGAAGGTTCCGATGTGTTTAGCACAATTTTTTGGGGATCTTGCCACAAAGAAATTAAATTTTTATAAAGCCCCATTCTATCCGAAGCTTCCATGAAGGTAGCGATCTTATGAAATTTATCACCAATATTATTATAAGATCTTAGTTTAGGGATGACCTTGCCAGCTATTGCACCCATATCATTCCATCCAGAGATAGGAACCCCTCTGACACCCTTTGCTAATAAACTTCTTAATGGATGAGGTAATTTATTAATTTTAGACCAAATATTTTCTGCCCAAAGGTAACGATTATATCCGCCAAATATTTCGTCACCACCGTCTCCTGATAAAGAAACCGTTACATGTGACTTGGCAAGCTTAGAAACCAAATAAGTCGGTATTTGTGAAACATCAGCGAAGGGTTCATCATACATTGTATGAAGCTTAGGGATAACATCCATGGCATCACTGGGTGTCACGTACATCTCTGTATGGTCTGTCCCAAGATGAGAGGCCACTGCTTTCGCATGAACCGCTTCATTATACCCTTCTTCATTAAAGCCAATGGTGAAAGTCTTAACGGGATTGGAAGATACCCTTTGCATCATTGCAACGACAGAAGATGAATCTATCCCACCTGATAGAAAGGCCCCTAGTGGCACATCTGAAACCATCTGTCCTTTAATCGTGCTTTGCAAGAGAGTTTCTAAATTATCAATAGCTTCTAAATCTGTAAAATTCGTTTTCGGCTGCTCCCATGCTTGCGTAGCGGACCAATAGGCTACTGCAGGCTTTAGAACAACATTATGGTTTGAAAAATCAATTTCTAAGTAGTGGCCTGGCAGTAATTTCCAGACATTTTTATGTATAGTATAGGGTGCAGGAATATAATTATGACGCAAAAATAAAGTCATGGCATCCCTGTCTATATCTTGCTGCCAATCAGGGAATTGTCTTAACGCTTTTAATTCAGAACCAAAGATTAAACTATTATTCTTAGTTAAGGCGTAATAGAGCGGTTTTTCACCCATGCGGTCGCGCGCTAGAGAAAGTTTCTTTTCTTTCTTGTCCCATACGGCAAAGGCAAACATACCGGTTATTTTTTTTAAGGTCGCTTCAACACCCCATGCTTCGATTGCATTAATGATCACTTCTGTATCAGATAGACCTTTAAATTTAAAATCAAGTCCCTCTAATTCATTTCGAATGGCGGGAAAGTCATAAATTTCACCATTATAAATAATAGTGTAGCGCCCACTAGGGGATGTCATCGGTTGGGCCCCTGTTTGACTTAAATCAATAATAGAAAGGCGGCGGTGCGCAAAGCCAAGGCAGCCCTCTTCAAGCAAAGAGATGCCTTGCGCATCCGGACCACGGTGAGAAATAGCTTTCGCCATATTGTTTAATATAAGCCGCCCGTTATCTTGATAGGGGATTGAGCTTAGAAAGCCGATAATACCGCACATATATTTTCTCTAGCATTCATTACATATTTTTAATTATGGTTATTAAAACACGTGGGGATAAAGTTCAATAATTTAATCAAATTTTTAATTTCTCTATAGCAGAAATTTTATATTTTATATACTTTCATGGTTTGGTCACGCACAGTTTCTTCACTAAAATACTTTTCTATTAATAGTCGGCCCTTGATACCTAATTCATTTCTTAAACTTTGGTCTGCAATTAACAACATAATTGCATCTGCTAACGGGCGGATCTCTTTTGCGGGAACTATAATCACTGCTTTACTGTCTTCATCATAAAGCTCTCGGCACCCCGGTACGTCTGTTGTAATTATCGCTCGCCCTGAAGCTGCAGCCTCTAATAAGCTCTTTGGTAATCCTTCTCTATAAGATGGCAAGCAAACGATATTGCATGATCTATATAACTCTGCCATATCTTCAATAAAGCCGAACTGATTAATAATACCATCTTCCTTCCACTTACCAACAATCTCCATATCTACTGAACTTGGGTTACCTGAATCTACGTCACCTGCTAATTGTACAAATATATCTGGATAGACTTGCCT
>CAJQRG010000042.1 GCA_905612225.1 Emcibacteraceae bacterium
TTACCCTGCAAAGGTGGCATCGGAATACGCGTTATCAAAACGGGTTCGTATCCAATCAAATCATCCATTCGCTTATTTTCACTCAATTTTGGTTGACCAAATATTTTTCCCTGATGTGGTGAATTAGTTTTACTAATGTTGGGTATGGAACTATCGCCCAAACGAACTGAAAGTGAAGACATTTTAGCTTTTCCACTTTCCCGTTCTTTTGCCATGACCAGAGCCCCTTCACGGTCAAGAGAATTAATAAGTCCTCCTAGACGCATTGCAGCTTTGAGATATTGCTCCACATGCATATATCTTTCTTTTTGATAGCTATCCAGTATATCTGAACCTATTTTGTTCTGAATACTTAGAGCCAACTTCCAAGCTAAGTTTGATGCATCTCTTATTCCAGCACACATTCCCTGACCCATAAATGGCGGCATTAGATGGGCCGCATCTCCAGCTATAAGTATCCTGCCATCGCGCCATTTCTTTGCAATTTCTGATCGAAATGTATAAACAACCGATCGTTCTAATTCTGCATCTTCTTCAGAAATCCAGGGAGATAAAAAATCCCATACACGATTAGGCTTGGTCACATCCTCGCTAGTTTCATCATTGAGTAAAGTTATCTCCCAACGTCGACGGTTACCTGGACTTCGACAATATGTCATTGGTCGGTCTGGATTGCAAAATTGAATTGAATGATCCCCAAGCTCTGGTTTTTCTTTTTTCAAGAGCACATCAACAACTAACCAACGTTCACAAAACCCAAAATCTTCCATGTCACTTTTTATGGCTCTACGTACGAACGAATTTGCCCCGTCACAACCTACCAAATAAGAAGCCCTTACCTGACGTTCAGACTGATTTTTTCGATCAAAGTATGTTATCAATACCTCTGAATCAGTTTGCTCTAGTTTGGTAACCTCAGCTTCTGTAGCGGTAGTAACATTCTTTTTTTTCTCAAGGTTTTTTCGAAGCAATTTTTCGAGATCCGGTTGATGGAGGCGATAACTAGCATGCCAATCGTGCATACTAATTTCCTGCTTTCTGGGCCAGTCCATCAATAAATTACCTTGTGGATCCAGAAAGCGCATTCCTGGGTTTACTCGAACCAACTTGCTCAACTCTTCGGCTATTCCAATTGATTGGAATACTCGCATCACCTCATCATCGAAATGAACAGCCCTGGGTAAATGATAAATGCTGGGTTCACGATCTAGCAATAAAACCTTAACGCCACAAATAGCCAGTAAGTTTGCCAATGTTGCGCCAGTCGGCCCATACCCAACGATGGCAACATCAAATTCAGAACGGAAGTTTCTATCAGAATTCATATTTTCTATTAAACCTAATTAGATATTACTTTTTTAAGTAACTATCATATAACCAAGGACAATCGATAACTGGCGGTGCTCTTCGGCCATCAGCAGCAGCCTTTAATCGCATATCACGAAACTTTGCACGCTCCTCTTCTTCCAAATAAAACCTCTCATGACCCCAAAAACTAGGACCATCAGTAGTCTGATGAGGTTCCCAGGTTGCTGGATCGATAACCCGGCCACCCCATCCGCTTTCAACAAAAAATCCTGATGGTGTATTGGCGTAATAACTGGTCATGTAATCATTAGTATGCCGCCCCAATGTATAGGCAATACGTCCTTCTTCTAATTGTGCTAAATCAAACCCTTGACCCACATCATCCAAGTTTTGATATTCTACCATAAAATGATGAAACCCTAGATTTCCTGAACCAACGATGGCAAAACTGTGATGCCGTCCATTAACATGGAAAAAATAAAGCGGTATAGGCTCAAGACCGTAGTCACTTACAGCAAAATTAAGAACGTCACGATAAAAGTTCATTAAAACAGTAGCATCGCTAACATGCAAGACAACATGCCCCATGCCAAAAGGTCCGGTTTTAAATCCATCTATAGGACGCCCTGAAACAAAAGGATCACTTGTAACCATTGGCTTCCAAACAAATTCAATTCGATTACCTGAAGGATCATGAAAGACGATTAAGTCTTTTACAAATCTACGATCAGCCAGTTCCCTTGAACCATGGTTGACAGGGTATCCAGCATCTTCTAACCGAGCAGCAAAATAATCTAAATCAGTGTAATTTTCCACCTCCCATCCAATAAAAGCCAAGGTTTCTCCAGGCTCATCTGATACGATAAGGCGCTGTTTATGATCGTCCATTCTGAACGCCATTGTTTTGCCCGCACGATCTACTT
>CAJQRG010000043.1 GCA_905612225.1 Emcibacteraceae bacterium
TGTTATAACCATTGATCAAGCTTTGAAGAGATTCAGTTGCACCCCTGGTCAATACAATTTCATCAGCACCAACACCAAGTTTTCTAGAAATTCGGTCAATAATATTGTCATAATCAGCACTATAGAGACCTCTTGCGTAGTAAGAGCTATTCTGGTTAACAAAATGAGTATTTTTAATATATTCTTGAGTTACAGGAATAGACATAATTCCCCAATATCCAGCCTCAAGATTAGTAATATTATCTGTAACATCATATTGGTTTCGAATTATGGCCCAGAAATTTTCATCCTCTGGACTTCGCGTTTGCTGAGCAAACGCCCACATCGGAAAACTTGTTATAGAAAGACCAGCCACAGCAACGGATGATTTTAAAAATTTTCTTCTATCCATTAAGTTATCCTTGTTTATTTGCAATATCTTTTATGGCTACTGCAAGAGCAGCCATATCCGCTTTTGAACTGTAAAATCCTGGCGAAACCCTAATGCCGTTATATTCTGAGATAGCTGCTGTATTGATTGCGTAATCATTGAGAAGTGTTTTTGCAAGTTCACGGGCATCATCATGAGCATTAATCCTGAATGATGTCAGACCGCAGTGCATACGTTCATCTTCAGGGCTTAAAATATCAACTCGATCATCATTAATAAATTCTTTTGTCCATTCATTGCGAAGTGCTCTAAAGCGTTTATCAATATGCTCAATACCTATAGCATCAACAAAATTAAGTGCTTCCCTCACCGACATAACTGCGGCAAGGTTCATTGTTCCCGTTTGCGTGCGGTTATTGATATCATTATTACCTGGTAATCCTTTACTGCTTTTTGTGTCAATATCAAGCATCCTGTTTTTCTTAATGTACATAAACCCAGTACCAAGTGGTGCTCCAATCCACTTGTGAAGATTAAATCCAACAAAGTCAGTACCCTGATCCACAAAATCATAATCGAGCTGTCCCCAGGAATGGGCCATATCAACGATAACATCAACTCCATATGTGCGTGCCATTTTGCTTATTTCTTTAACTGGGATAATAACTCCAGTCCGATTGGCCATGTGAGTAAGTAAAATGAGTTTTGTGCTAGGGTTATCTTTGATACCTTGTTCAAAAAGATTAATTGAGCCCTGAAAATCAACAGGATCAGGCATTGTAAGCTGAACCACATTAGCACCACGATAAGCCTCTAAGTGGCGCATTTCAGCAGCCATACTATAATAAGCTGCGTCTGCATAAAGAACACTGTCCCCAGGACTTATTTTATTATAACCACTGATCAAGAGTTGCATAGATTCCGTTGCGCCACGTGTAAAAACAAGTTCGTCTGACTGAACACCTAGTTTTTTTGCTAGCATTTGGATGATTTCCATCCGCTCAATATTGTAATTTCGTGCATTTGGATTTGCAGACCTGCCATGGCCAACATAGTGAGAACTATAAGCATTAATAAATTCTGTATGTTCATTAAAAGCTTTACGGACCGGTTCCGACATAATTCCCCAGTGACCTGCGTTGAGGTTAATAAATTCATCGGTAACCTTATATTGATCAATAATAGTTTGCCAGAAAACGTCGCTATCCTTATTGGTTGCATCTTGCGCACATGCTGTAACAGTACTTCCCGCAACAGAAACGGAGGCTAGTGCTGCTGTAGTTTTTAAAAAATCTCTTCTATCCATTATATTATCCCCTTTTAGAAATTTTACTCATATCCTTATCATAGTTATCTGCAAGTTCTTTATCAGGCATCATAATACTTACAATATACCCTATAATGAACGAAAACAAGAATGCCGGTGGCATTGTTTCCATGGCAACAAAATAAGGTCCAACTACATCCATTTCACTAAACACAAACTTTGCTAAAATTGTCATCATAAAACCTGCTATCATAGCTGCAATAGCACCTTGTGCGGTAAACCCTCTCCAAAACAATGACATAATTACCATAGGGCAAAAGACGGCCGCAATTCCTGACCAACCGAATATAACAAACCAAAATATTGTCCTAGTGGGTGAAACAAAAGAGATAATTATTGTTAAAGCGAGCGCTAATAAAGCAAATATAATTGTAAGCCAGCGTGATACATTTGCTGACTTTGCACCGTCAAGTTCAGAATTAAACATTTTTCTATAAATATCATGGGTGATAGAGCCCGCGGCAACAATCAAAAGGGATGATACGGTTGACATTATAGCCGAAAGAACCGCGGCCACATAAAGTCCTACTAATATTGAAGGAAAGACATATTCCACTAATGTTGGAAGAACATTCTGGGCTCCATTTCCAAGAACCTCAACCGGATCAGCACCCATTTCTGTAAACAAATACCGTCCAAGGACGCCAACACTCACAGCAGAAGCATCAACCAGTAAAGTAAAAAGAAGGGCAATCCATCTACCACGCCTAATCTCTTCAACACTTTTAATAGCAAGAAACCGAGCAAAAACTTGAGGAGAGCCTAAAAAACCAAGGCCAATGAGCATCATTCCCAGCACAGTAGCAAAATTCATCGGTGTAAGGCCACCATTGCCCCACATATTTACTAAACCTGGATCAATGGAGCTCAACGTATCATAGACATGGTCAGATGGTCCCAACATCATATATGCAACAAGTGGCAAGGCAACAAGGCTTAAAACCATTACCGCTCCCTGAAACGTATCAGTCCAAGCAACAGCAGTGAAACCACCAATAACGCTATATATTACAACAAAAACAAAACCAACAATGGCACCTACATGATAATCCCACTCCAAAAACCGCTCGAAAGCTGAACCTGTTGCATCAATCTGTGCCGAAATATAAATAAGTATGAATATAGCAAGTGAAACAGAAGCTACAATGCGAAGTGTGTGTGATTTAGCTTTGAAGCGGCTAACTAGATAGTCAGTCATGGTTATACTGTCATATTGATCTGTGAGCTTTTTATAGCGCTCTGCCATAAAGAACCAAGCTACCCCTACCCCAAATAACTCGCCCACAACTACCCAATAAGCGCTAAAACCTACCATAGCTCCCATGCCTGTAACCCCAAGAAGTAACCATGCACTCTCACCGGTTGTTTGGGCTGAGAAGGCCGCAACCCAATAACCCAGGGATTTGTTTCCAGTGATATAACCTTTGATATTGTTTACGCGTTTCGCAGCTATTATACTAATTACAACTAGTATTGAAAGATACAAAACCAGCATGGAATATTTTTCAAACATTTTATTAAACTTCTATTTTTGATTTTTATTTCTATATAAATTATTCTAACAGAATTTCTATAATCCCCTCACAATTATTAATAACAATAATTATAATTTTTATCCTAAAGTAATTATTGATATTTAATTTTAAGGTTTAAGAGGTTTCAGGGAAGATATTTCCTGTTCATCCATTTGATCCATTAATCCAGTTTCCCATCTTAAATACTCCCGAGCATGATCCATATTACCCGAATGACGTTCGTGAGTATGAAATTGAAAATCAATACTTTCAGTATCTGTTGGGCAATCTGGTGTTGCAACCACGTTAAGCCCTGCTGCTCTCCAATCATCCGGCTTGCTTAAACTAATTTGACCACTAATAGCTAAATCTTTAATTACATAAGTGGCAGTCAGCAGATCAGATGCTATAATTATAACATCCCCTTTTATATCTAATGTGCCGAGCATCGGTCGAATTGACCAAATAGAACCCTCAATATGGCCTTTTCTATAATCTAAACTTGAGCGCACATCAATTATACTTGCTTTACTTTTTACAATCCCTGTTGCATCTATTAAATTAATTCCTGAAGTATTAATTTCAACTTTATTAATATTCACATATTCAGCTACGGTGGTTCCATCAAGAACATAAGCATCATGGCCCATCCCTTTCAACCAAATTACACTCATCACAGCACGGATATGGTGATTATCGAATACAACTATTTTTCCACCCCTTGTGGCAAACCATTGATCTGTGGCCTGAATTAGTTGTCCACCCGGCGTATGTCTAAAACCTTCTACATGGCCTAGTTCATACTCCTCTGAGGTGCGGATATCAAACGAGAAGGTCGTATTAAATTTGTCTTTATGCCATAATTTAACTGTATCTATACTAACAACTTCTAATTTATATTGACTTATCAACGCATCTGCCTTTTTCTTAGCATCATTAATAATATTTTTATCAATATCACTAGGGTATGATCGCGTTGCTCCATATTCAAGTTCAAATCCAGCCAATTTCCAACCCATAGTGCCATTCTCAAGAGCGTAAACTTTATTGGGTAGTCCAAGAAGGTTTAATGTCTGAGCACCAATAAGGCTGCGAGTGCGACCAGCACAATTAACAATAATATCTTGACCTGAGCGCGCAAGCATCGCTGAATAACGCAAACTTAGCTCCGCATTTGGACAGGATGTTGACCCTGGAATAGTCATACGGTGAAATTCTTCCGGCGTACGTCCATCAACGAGTAGAAAGTCATTATCACCTAGATCCAAGCGAGTCTTTAATTCCTCAGCGGTAATAGAAACTGTCCCTAATTCATGCTCAACAACCTCTCCAAAAGATTTAGACGGTGCACTGATCCCTTCATAAACGGCATATCCTGCTTCGGACCAAGCCTGAATACCACCTTTTAACAAGATGATATTCACATAGCCCATACCCTCCAAGTACGACGCTGCTTTTCTTGAAATAGTATCCTCACTACCAAGAATAATAATCGGTGTTTGGCAACATGGAACAAATAGGCCAATCCGCGCTTCTAAAATACTATAGGGAACATGAGATACAAAAAAAGGATGACCGCGACCGTAACATGCTACTTCACGGATATCTATAAATGCGACTTCTTCATCTGTGGAAAGGTGCTTTTTAACTTCTAAGGCTGATTGATATTTCATAGTTATTTGATACTCAAGTCCATTTCTGCAGCAATGAAGCCGAACGCGCTCCAAGACCTGGTTTTCATAAATTTTTCCATTAAGTCGTATGCTTTTTTAGTTTCACCATTATAGAAGAACCAATTGGCAACGCCATAAGCAATCGCCGCGCCACTTGGGTCATTAGGGTCAACACTGGTTAGTAGCTCTGAAGGGATGATACCCTTATACATAAGTGTGAGATTATGATATGACATATTTTCAATAATATTCATTTTCTGTTCAATATTATTCAGAGAATCTTGTGCTTCTTCATCTTTACCCAAACGACGCAAGTTCATATAAATCCAATGGCCAGTGGAAACAATATTATCATCATTGAGGCCTATTTCTTGTCCCATTTTAAATGCATCATGTGATTTTTGCCATTCCTGACGCAAGTAATATGAAAGCCCTAAGTGATAATAAATATTACTATGTGTGCTTGTTAAATAAATACCTTGAGGGTTTGGTGCGCCATCAGGCTCAATCTTATCTTTTGTTCCTTTTATAAGTTTTTCAGCCATTTCATAGTCATCCACCGCACGATCAATTTCGCGGATACTAATGTAACGGTGACCTCGATGTCGATACATGCGCGCATCGTTAGGGTGTTTTTTAATTCCCTCAGAAAAAACTGTAATGGCTGCCTGGTAATCCCCCGTGTAAGCAATCCGGCGACCATACCATATAATATTTATAGCATTCATCGGGTCGGCGTCATAATTTGCTTTAGCCAGCACAAGATTATTAATAAGTTTTTGATTAGGGACATTCGCAAAAAGTGGTTCTCCCATAAAGGAAATAGCTTGCGTCCCTTCCGGTACATCAGAAAACAAAACCGTTAAAGGATTTTCTGAAGGAGGTTTAGTTTCTAATATCACCTCAGTCGTATCAACATTTTCTGCAGAACAAGATATTAATAATAGTGTTATAATAAACAAAAAAATAGGTTGCAGTAATTTCATAATATATTCTTATTTCTAGTTTTTAAATTATCCTAAACATTAATTAAACTAGCGGGCTACGACAAGCCTATTTTGTTTTATTTAAATTAATTATATTTAATCATCTAAGTTTTCCAAATAATTAGAAATAGCCTTAACTTTGATTGGATCAGTTATATGCCGTGAAAAATCATCGCCCGGGGCCATACTAGGTGCATTTACAGTATAGGGACTGCTTACCAATGTACGACAGGATGAATGAACCTCCGATACTTTGAAAATATTAAAAAGGTCCTTAAGAGCAGGTGGATTTATTTTTGAACAAGGCATGATAGATATTCGGTCTGCGGCAGCATCAATAACACTCTTTATTTTAAATGCACCCCCCAATGCCGTCTCAGACTGTCCGGATGTCAGGATGCGCTCTATACCTAATGAAATAGCCTGCTCTAAAGCTTCAGATGTATCTGGTGTTACATCGAAGACCCGATGCAAAGTCACACCCATACCACTTGCGTGGATGATAAGTTTTTTTAATTTTTCCACGTCAAGAGCTCCATTTTCATAGCTTATACCTATAACAATCCCAGTCATTCCATAATATCGACAGCGATCAATATCGTGAAGCATCACATCCATGTCTTCCGAATTAAATATAAAGTCTCCACCTCGCGGCCTAATCATCGCATATATAGGAACGCCGAGCTTAGAGGCGCTTTTCATTAAACCCGCCGACGGCGTCGTACCACCAATTCCTAATGCGTCACAAAGTTCGAGTCTATCAGCACCATTATTCACAGCATCAATAGCTCCTTTTATAGTATCAACACATACTTCAAATGTTATTTTTTTCATCTTCTAAGTTCGGGAATTTTTATGTCTTCCCCCCACCACATTTTTATATTTTTAGCATATTCACCGCTGGTAATATAATCAGCAATAAATCCATTTAAGTAAAACTTATATTCTGGTTACCCTTAAAGAAAATTTTCAAAGTTTAAACCAACTCACTTTCTAAAAGCTCCGGTTTAGCCATACTTGGTTTCCAGAGCCAATACTTACCAGGTTTATCGAGATTATAAGAGACAACCTTATGACCACCGTTATTATCAATAGCATGAATAACGAGCCCTGCAATGAACCCACTTTTTAGATTTGCAACCTCATCCAAAGCAAATTTAATGGCATCCTCTAGTGAATAACCCAATTGCATAGCCATAATAATAGACCTTGAAGTTCCACAACGTATAGCCATTTCACCAGTATGGGTACAAGCAGCAGCTCCAAACCGACTATCAGCATAAAAACCGGCACCAGCAATTGGACTGTCTCCTAATCTTCCCGGATATTTCCAACCCCAGCCAGATGTGCTGGTTGCCGTATGAATACCTTGAGAGGCATCCTTACACATAAATACAGTTGTATCCCTTACCTTCTCAGGATCTGTAATAGCTGAATTTAGTCTAGCTAGGGGAATATCTGGAAACTTTTCGAACTCGGCAGGACTAAGTATCTCCTTTATCTTGGCCTTCCAAACTTTATAAGAATCTTCGTGAAGGGTATCCAACCTTGGCAAACCAATTTCAGCAGCAAGACGGTCTGCTCCATTTCCAGTGACCAACACATGATTAAGCTTTTGCATTACTGCGCGAGCGACCTGAGCTGCATGATATGTATGTTTAAGAGCACCAACAGCACCTACTTCGCGTGTAGTTCCATCCATGACGCCGCCATCAAACTCCATCACACCGAGCAAATTCGGCCACCCCCCATACCCAACGCTTCGAACAGTTGGTTCTGCTTCTACTTTATTGATACCTTCAATCATTGCATCAATACCGTACATGCCTTCCTTTAGATGGCTTGCAGTTGTTTCAATTCCTGGCCACCCTGTAACGTTTGAAAGTAATATCATTTTATCTTCTTTCATATTTAATGTTTGCCCTACTGCCTTTTGTGAAGCTAATCCATAACTTGTAAGCGCGGCCGTTGATTTTAAAAAGTTTCGTCTATCCATTATTGTTATCCATTTTAGTAAGAAATTTATTAATACGTGGTTCCGAGAACCGTCCTTTAGCAGAGAAAAAAGTTCTTTTGACAAATCTTTTAAAATTATTCCATCGCTGCAAGGTCAGCTTCAGCAGCAATAAAACCGAACGAACCCCATGCTTTGGCATTAAGCATTTTTTTAAACATAGTTTTTGCTTTAACTTCATCATCATTATAATAGTACCAGTTAGCGAGCCCGTAAGCGGAAGCAGCATCAGCACTATCTTCAAGGTCAATACCTTCTGAAATTTCATCTTCACTTAATACGCCTTTATAAAAAAGGCAAAGCCTATAATAAGTATAGTTTTCAAGAACATTCATGTCCGAATGGATTTCATCAAGTACATATTTAGCCTCATCATGTGTATTACCCATGCGTCGGCGTATCATATAACGCCAGTGAGCAATTGAAACGCGGTTATCATCATTACGAGCTACACTATGGTCAAGGTCGTACACTCTTTTTGCGTTCTCCCAATCCTGGATAAGATAATAAGAAAGTCCAAGATGATAGAAAATATTACCATGCAACGTGCTTACGGGTAACCCTGCGGCATTTGGCACTCCATCTTCTTCAGTGCTATTTTCTTTTCCATTAATTAAAACAGATGCCTTTTCAAGGTCAATAATAGCACGGTCAAACTCCCGTATTGTGATGTAGCGATGCCCCCGGTGACGATAGAACTTCGGGTCCCTTGGAAAATCAAGGGTACCTTCAGTAAAAATTTTAATAGCTTGACGAAAATCACCCGCGTAACCAAGTCTACGTCCGTACCAGATCACTCTATCTGGGTCCATCGGGTAATCCATATAACGGTTCCGAGTTATAGAAAGATTCTTGAGAATTAGTTCATTTTTTGGATCATCCATAAACAATGGCTTACCACTAAGAGATAAAGCCTCAGCGCCTTTGGGGACATTTGGTAGAATTTGAGCTGCAGCACTCATAATTGAGACTATAATAAAAGCAGAAAATAAACTGATTAGATTTTTGAACATTTTTAGGCCTAAATTCTTTAATAATTGCTAGTTTTATAAGGATTTCCTTAATTTATATTAGTAAATCCTTATAATTGTCAAGAATAACAAAAAACTACCAAATCAAATATATTTTTATTTTCTAATAAAAAATTCATTAGAACCCAAGAGCAACAACTAGCCCCCCAAGAGAACTAATTTTTAAAATTAATCATTAAATGACAATAACTGTTTATTGTTTTAAAATAAGTAATAATATAATTTCTGAGCATTAATTAAAATATAATTATTAGTATAAAGTTATTAAATCTCAGCAGGAAAAATAATGTTAGACCTTAGCGAATTAACCATTGGAAACATCCAAAGAGAACTAGAAGTCATAAGTCAGGAGATGATAGTTCTTATTAAAAAATATAATCTCTCTGCATCATCACAACTTGAAATTATCGATATGGCCCAGAATAATATCAAAGACCAGAAGGACTACATTCGTTTTCTAGAACTGTCACTTGAGGGGCGCATTTATGGTGAAGCTGCAACTGCAATTGAAAAAGGAAATATACCTAAATAAATTAGAAGAATTATCACTTTTGAGACACTACTTTATTTTAGTAATTTTATTCATACGATCTAGAGAATTTTTTTCAATACAGAACGCGATATATTTCCACCACATGCAATAATAGCGACCTTTTTACCAATCCAACGATCTTTTTCGCTCAAATAACCTGCAACGGCGACGCCAACGGCCCCCTCACCAATTGATTTGGTATCATCAATAAAAACCCTAACACCTTCAATTATTTCCTCTTCACTGACATCAATAAATTTATCAACATAATCGCGGCAGTAATCAAAGGTTATTGACCCCTCCTCAACACCGCCGGCAGTTCCATCAGATAGCGTTGGTTCAGAAGGAAGGTCCAACACATGTCCAGCCGGAATACTATCCTGCATAACTTTTGAGTTGGTTGCTGAGCAGGCAATGATTTTTGTATTCGGCGATAGGTTTGCTAACGCAATAGCAATGCCGGAGGTTAGGCCACCACCACCAAGCGCAATAAACACAACATCTAAATCACAAACTTCTGAAAAAAGTTCAAAACCAATGGTTCCTTGCCCTCCAACAATCTGCATATCATTATAGGGTGAAACAAATGATTTTTGATTATCAGCAGCATATTTTCGTGATGCGATTTCGCCGTTAATTGGGTCACCCTCAGTTTTAATTATATCTACTCCAAAAGAGAGTATGCCCTGATATTTAGCCTCTGAAACATTAGTCGGCACAAAAACAGTGCCGCTGCATTTAGCATAATTACACATATATGAGAAACCGAGGCCATGATTACCGCTTGAGGCAGTAACAACACCTTTGGCACGATCCTCCTCAGACATAGATAAAATTTTATTAGCCGCCCCCCGGATCTTGAACGATCCCGTTGGGTTTAAATTTTCCATTTTATAATATACTTTTGTATTTTCAACAGAGAGAGACTTACTGCAATGAAGTGGTGTCGGCTTTAACACACTTTTTATTCTTGCGCTTGCTTTAGCTATTTCTATAAACTGATCCGTACCCTTTTCTTTATTCATGGGCCATATACTTTCATTGGTGATAATTTTTTATTATAATTTATTACGTTATATTTTTCGAGTATTTCTTTTACCTGATCAATATTAATCTCTTTAAGTGTTCCACGGCTACTTGATACTGTCTCAGCCTTTAGAATTGCATTATAAATTGCCTCCTGAGTAGCCTCCACGACGGCCTGAAACAATGGTGACATAGCAGAATTAGTTAACGTTTTAGAAGGCACGGGCTTGAGTGCGGCACGGTCTCTACGTACATTTTTATTAGTTGAAAAAGATATGACGTAATCGCCAGAACTATTATGAACGACTGAGCCAGTCCGTGCCAACCCCAGCATGGCCCGCTTGGAAAGTCTGTCAAGGTTACGCGATAAAATTGGTGCATCAGTAGCCACGACCATCATTATTGATCCACCGTCCGTGGGCACTATACCTTGCCTTGCTTCTTCAAGTTGAGTTTTGTATGAATATTGTCCAAGTTCACGGCCCACTGGAGCGCCGTTCATAATCAATTCCCCACCAAAGTTTGTTTGAACGAGAACTCCAAGCGTATAACCACCCAAACTTTCTGGAAGAACACGGCTACTTGTCCCAATACCACCCTTCCAGCCAAAGGCTTGAGTGCCATGTCCGGCGCCTACCGAACCCTCTTCAACCGGACCAGATTTAGCCCCCTCTATTGCCGAAACAACGTACTCGGCCCTTGCACTATCTGGTGCCCACATATTATTTACACGACTATCGTTAGTTTCCCCTATAATGGGGTTTATCGTATGCTGACCCTCTCCAGGTTTACCAAGTAAATAATCCTTTAAGGCTTCCGCCGCCGTCCAAACACAAAGTGTACAGCCTAAAATAATTGGTGTTTCAATTTCACCAAATTCCCGCACCTGAGTTTCACCTATTAATTTTCCATAACCGTTCCCTGAATGTATCCAGGCAGGTATAGGATAAAGATACATATCGTGGTCTGACGGTATAATTGCCGTTATTCCTGTTCTGATATCATCACCAATATTAACTGTATGGTGACCAACCCTAACTCCAGCCACATCAGTAATAGCATTATATTTTCCCGGTGAAATGGTTCCTACATGAAGCCCAATATCACGTGCACGGGGTTTTTTATTATCAGCCTGCACTAGTGACGCATAAAAAAAAGCCCCTAGCAAGGCAAAAAATATAATCCTCATCGTCATGTCCTTGTTGGTTATTTTCACTCAAGCTCGCATGGAAAAAGAAGGAAATCAAGATGAATAATACTTGCTTATTTTTATACCAAAGGTTTACGATGGACTACAAATAATAATCATTAGGATATGGGGAGGTATACTATGAGCCAAACAAGAAGGAACTTTTTAAGAAAAGTAGGTACAAGCGCAGGCGCCAGTGCATTATTTATGTCTGGAAGCAGCAGTATGGCCCTTGCTAATGTTACCGTTCAGACAATGGCTAACGCATCGCAAGGGGCGAGACCCGACGATGAAATATTTTGGGATAAAGTTCGTGAAGAGTTTATTATTGAAAACAAACTAATTATGATGAACGCTGCAAATATGACGCCGACACCAAAAATAGTCCATGAAACAGTTATAGAACATACCAAAGATATGGAAATGAATTGCTCGTTTCAAAATCGTGGGAAATATGGAGACCTCACACAAAAATCACGCGAGTATATCGCAGGTTTCCTAGGCGCTGAAACCGATGAAATTGGGTTTGTTCGCAATACATCCGAAGCTAATAATACGGTTATAAACGGACTTGATCTCGGCCCCGGTGATGAGGTGTTGATCTGGGATCAAAACCACCCCTGTAATAATATAGCTTGGCACCAGAGAGCAGAACGGCTTGGTTTTAAGGTGGTTACTGTTTCCACAGATAAAGAATTAAATACCGTTGATGACCTACTAAGACCGTTTAAAAATGCAATTAATTCAAATACAAAAGTGCTGGCCTTTAGTCATATATCTAACCAAACTGGGACTACACTTCCGGCTAAGGAAATGACAACCCTTGCTCATACCCAAGGTGCGAAGTGTCTTGTGGATGGTGCACAAAGTTTTGGTTATTTAGATATTGATCTCCACGATATAGGTTGTGATTTTTATACTTCTAGTGGTCAAAAGTGGATACTTGGACCTCGTGAAGCTAGTTTCCTTTATGTAAAACGAGACGTTCAAGCTGAACTATGGCCAAATATTGTAACCGTGGGCTGGGAACGTTCAAAGGTGAATGGTGCGCAAAAATATGAAAGCCTGGGTCAGCGCGATGATGGTCGTCTATGGGCTCTAGGCCGCGCTGTCGAATTTCATACAATGATAGGTCAGACTAAAATCGAGGCAAGAGTAAATTACCTTGCAGATAGACTTACCGCTAACATGAAATCTAAAATTCCCAATTTAAAAGTTCTTACCGAGCAGGCGGATGGGTTTAACAGTGGTATTTTTGTCGGCCTCATTTCAAAGACCAACGCACCTAAAGCTGCCAAAACCATATATAATAAATATCGTATTTCAGGCGCTATTGGCGGTCGTGACGACATACTACGCATTCGCCTTTGTCCCCATATTTATAATAGTGCTGAACAAATGGACCTAATCCCCGACTATGTCGCCGCATCAATATAGGAAAATATAATAATGCTCAAACGAATTGGCCAAATATTTCTATTAATTTTTTTTCTTACATCCTGCTCAATAGAAAAAAATATAAATAAAGATAACACTCTTACTGAAGCTGAAAGTGCGGATGGGTGGGTGTTACTCTTTGATGGTAATGACATAAATTCAACCTGGAGAGGTTTCAAAATGGAAACTTCTCCTACAAATTGGATTATAGAAGACGGAGCAATATTTTTAGACCCGCAAGCAGGTGGCACAAGTGGTGACATTATCACTCGTAAAGAATATGGCCAATTTGAATTAACTCTTGAATGGAAAGTAGCGCCTGGTTCAAATAGTGGTATTTTTTATCATGTAGTTGAAAGTGATCAGTATGAATTTACATACGAAACAGCGCCCGAAATGCAAGTGCTCGACAATGACCTTCATCCTGATAGTGCTTTTAAACAACATCGTTCTGGTGACTTATATGATCTAATGGAAAGCCGTATTGAAAATGTACTTCCAGTGGGAGAATGGAATAAAGTTCGTATTATTATAGTTGGAAATTCTCTTCAGCAATGGCAAAATGATCAGCTAGTTATAGAAACTACAATGTGGGATGATAACTGGGAAGCACTTATTGCCAATAGTAAATTCGCAACATGGCCAGGCTTTGGGAAAAGCAGTATTGGACATATAGCACTTCAGGACCACACAGACCCCGTGTGGTTTAAGAACCTCAAGATAAAAAGGCTAGATTAATTCTGCTCACTTTTAATAAGGTGTGATTTTATCAACTGTAGGAAGAAAGCTGCTGATATTCCAGAAGCTGAAAAAAGCATGCACATTACCAAAACCTGATAACGTACAGCGATTAATGGTGAAACGCCCGAGAGAATTTGCCCTGTCATCATACCAGGCAGAGAGACAATACCAACACCAAAAAGTGCATTTACAATAGGAATGAGTGCGGCTCGAAGAGCTATACTCCTTGCTTTATCATAGTCCACGCCGCGTTTTATTTCAGCATCAATTCGCTCTGCAGCAAGGCCTATACTATTCATTGAGCTTGAAAAAATCATACCGCCAAGTGGTATTAAGTATCTTGGTTCGTACCATGGATCAAGCCCAAGGACCCCCTGAGTTATTAATAAAAGCACCAGCCCGCCACCAACCAAAATAGATATAAGTGCAATTAAATAAAGAGACTTTCGTCTTAATTTAACTGTGCGCAATGATATCCAACTTGAAACAAAAAGCATTACGGCCAGCACGGTTAACACAATCCAAGCATTTTTTGCATCAAACAAATAAGCAAGAAAGTATCCGACAATCAGAAGCTGAACGAGCATCCGTGATATTCCAATTAGCGCTTCTCGCCCATCACTATTCCAACGGTAAAGGATAAAAACAACGACGAACACAGGGACAAATGCAAGCGCTAGGTTTTCCAATGGTATTGCCTGTATACTATCCATAATTGTCCTTAAATTATATCAAAGATTACCCTATAACAGCAGGCAGGGAAAAGCACCGTAAAAAATAAAATCTTTTTAATTTACCAACCACATAAAAATTCCGATGGCTGTACTTACAATGTTTAATAGCACCGTCGGTAACTGAATCAAAATATATCAGAAAATTTAAATAAAAACGGTTTACAATGCTATAATAAATTAACAACCGATGCTTAAGAAATTTATAAACGATGATAAATGAAAAAATAGACCATCATTTTAATGAACTTACCCCGATTGATTTTAATATTTTCCAGGGGGTTTCATTATATAAAAAACTTATAAGTGAAGGTTTAGATTTAAACAAAGCCAATGCTCTACATGACCACATCAGAATTATTAAAGAACAGATTGAAAGCATACTCAATCAGGAAGATGAGCATCTTGCCGTTATTTATAATTTTCTTACAGAGCAAGAACAGAAATACTATCTTAACTTTTTAAGGTTGCTCGATTCAGACATGCAGAGGTATTTAAAAAAACTAACCGCTAAATTAATGAACAATCAATAACTATTTTTATTTTTTATAGACCTATTTTTTTCCTCAGAAGAGTTATTGCGAGCTTCTTCAATATTAATTGCAATATGTTTTTTACCTCGTTTTTCAGCAAGGTTGATTTGTTTTTGACGTTCAGCTGAACGAGTTTTCTTTTCCTCAGAGGTATTATTAAAACAGCGGGAACAACAAACACCTTTAATATAGTTTTTAGATCTTTTATCATCGTCAGTGATTGGCCAACGACATCCATAACATTGATCATACGACCCTTCTTCGAGCCCATGCTTTATGGATACACGATTATCAAAAACAAAGCACTCCCCTTCCCACAAGCTTTCCTCCCTAGGCACCTCTTCTAAATACTTTAAGATACCGCCCTCGAGGTGGTAAACCTC
>CAJQRG010000044.1 GCA_905612225.1 Emcibacteraceae bacterium
ATAAGACTTTTAATGGAAAGTTTATGCTTGTTTATTTTGGTTATACATATTGTCCTGACGTCTGCCCCATGGACCTTCAAATTATGTCAGACAGCCTAAAATACCTTAACGCTGAGCAACTAAAACAAATTACCCCAGTTTTTGTAACGATAGATCCAGAACGTGATTCAATGGAAATTATGTCTGAATATATTAAATTTTTCCATGCTGACCTGGTCGGGCTTACAGGAACAGTAGAACAAATTGAGAATATAAAAAAAGTCTACAAGGTATACGCCGCAAAAGCAGATGATTCAGACGATTATTTAGTTGATCATACCGCGTATACTTATTTGATGGATAAAAATGGAATATTTTTACAACATTTTAACCACGGCGAGGACCCAGAGGTTATGGCATCCAAAATAGCTTTTTTTATTAACTGATGACAGATAACGCATTACCTTTCTGGAAGAATAAAAGTCTAACACAAATGTCGCGTAATGAATGGGAATCTCTTTGTGATGGCTGCGGACTTTGCTGCCTTCATAAGATTGAAGACGAAAAAAGTAGCCTAATTTCCTATACAGATGTTGCTTGCCGATTATTGGATACTCAAACCTGCCGCTGTAAAAAATATACTCAACGAAAAAAATTAGTCCCTGACTGCGTAATCTTAAAGCCTAAACAGGTTTCAGAGTTTAAATGGCTCCCAAAAACGTGTGCATATAGGCTTATTTCGGAAGGAAAAGATCTTTATTCATGGCATCCTTTGATAAGTGGCCATCAGGATAGTGTCCATAGCGCCGGAGTTTCTATACAGAATAAAGTAATCTCAGAACGTGATGCTGGCGATCTCGAAGATCATATTATTAACATAAGTGAAATTAGCCATGGGTAAGTTAAATAGCTTTCCTCTTGAGTTCAAAACTCACAATCGGGCAAAACGTATGAAATTACGTTACGATTCTATAAAAAATTGTGCTGTTGTAACAATGCCCCCAAGAAGCACTAAAAGAGAAGCACAGAACTTCGCGTCTCTCCACCTTCCATGGCTAGAGAAACAACGAGATTCCTCCCCGGAACGTATTTTTCTTTCCCCAGGCTACCACATACCTATTGAAGGAGTGCCCTTCTTTATAGTTCATAAAAATGATGATATTGGCCTGATAAAACAAAATGATTTTGAAATAGTAGTGGGTGGTGATAAATCAGGATTTTCTAAACGACTTGAAAATTATCTAAAAAAATTAGCTCGACAAAAAATTGAACCTCTTGCTCAGCAAATGGCAAAATCAATTGGTCAAAGCTTTCGCCGTATTCAAATACGTGACACTAAGAGCCGTTGGGGTAGCTGTTCTTCAAGTGGTACTCTTTCTTTTTCTTGGAGGCTTATAATGTGTCCAAATGAAATTATCGAATATGTGGTAGCCCATGAAGTATCCCATATTAAAGAAATGAACCATAGTCCTGCATTTTGGAGGGTTGTCGACGAATTGGTTGACGATGCAAAAATATCGAGAAAATGGTTAAAAAGTGAAGGACAAGTTTTAATGATGATATTATCTGAATAATCTCAAATTATGAACCTGGTCTAGCTCTTGGATAAACATTTGGTGTTGTAAGAGTTGCATCATTTCTACCAAGCGAGGCACGGTACATAAAATTCTTCCATATTTGGGCAGGAGTGCCGCCGCCCGTTACTCCCAGCATAGGCGTGCTATCATCCTTACCCACCCAAACGCCGCTCACAATCCCTTTTCCATATCCCACGAAAAGCGCATCTTTGTAATTCTGTGTTGTTCCAGTTTTACCAAAAACTGGAAAATCCATCGATGCTGCTCGCCCAGTTCCGTTAGCCACAACATTTCTAAGCATTGATTGCATGATAAGATTTACTTTCTTATCCAATATCCTCACGTCAGGTCCTGGTAAGTGACGATAAAGTATCTGGCCTGAACTATTTTGAATTTCCGTAATACCATAAGGTTTCGTCTCTATGCCATCGCGGGCTACTACGCTATAGGCACCAGTTAACTCGAGAAGATTAAGCTCCGATGTACCAAGCGCCAAACTAGGCTCCACCGTAAGTGGTGATTGAATTCCTAGTCGCTCTGAAATATCAACTACTGATCCTCTATTGACACGTTCTGATAACTTTACCGCAACGGTATTAATAGATTTAATAAACGCATCCTCAAGCGTCACATCACCTATAAATTTACCATTATAGTTTTTAGGGCTCCAATCGTCAAAAATGATAGGACTATCTCGCATTACCGTTGTTGGGCTTAATCCCGCCTCTAGTGCGGCCAGGTAGATGAATAACTTAAAAGCACTTCCTGGTTGTCGTTGAGCCTGCACAACACGATTAAACTGACTTTCATTATAATTTCTCCCTCCTACCATTGCCTGAACTGCACCATGGTAATCCATGGATACCAAAGCCGCTTGTGTGTTTTCAAGTCTCTCTTCACGACTTAGTACTTGACGTACCGCATTTGTAGCCATTTGCTGAATTTCAGGAACTAATGTGGTTTTAATTACAATTGGCTCACTAATCTGCCCAATTAAATTTGGAACCTGATCAATAATCCAATCCGTATAATAACGTACATCACTGCCAGCACTTGAATTATTAATATTCACTTTTCTTTTTTTCGCAATATCCGCAGTTAATTTATCAATAAATCCAACTGCAACCATATTATCGAGCACCAAAGAAGTACGGCCATATGCACGTTGCACATCACGAAGAGGGGAATAGAGAGCAGGACCCTTAAGCATACCCGCTATCATCGCCGCCTCAGTTAAAGTTAAATTTCTAGCGCTATGGCCAAATATTGTTCGTGAAGCTGCATCAATTCCATAGGCACCACTACCAAAATAAGTTCGGTTAAGATAAATTGCTAAAATTTCTTGCTTACTTAGCTTCATTTCGAGCCAGAAACTAAGAAGAAGTTCCTGAACTTTACGCTTAAAGGTTCGGTCCGCATTGAGGTAAAGATTTTTTGCTAGTTGCTGAGAAATAGTGCTACCGCCCTCAGCCATCCTACCAGCTATTAGATTATTTACTATCGCCCTAGCCAACCCGCGAAGATCAAGACCATTATGATC
>CAJQRG010000045.1 GCA_905612225.1 Emcibacteraceae bacterium
TACTGCAAGTAAAGTTATTATCTTTCAATTTTTTTATCCAGTAATTATTAATTATTGCAGAGTGTAGAAATGGACGTACAGAGTTGTAAACGTTGCTACCAGTTAAAATATATTTTGCCTCAGTTGGAATGTATAAAATAGCTTTTTCACGCAATAGAAGATCAGTTTTATATTTTTCAAGCCCCTGAATTGTAAACGGAAGGAATAAAATAAAACCAATCCACACCCAGATTATAAGATATTTTTTATTAATATCATTAAAAAAATACACTAAATAGGGTGATAAAAGAATAATGCTTAGTGAAAAATTTCCTGCATTACCTCCCTGCTTTAAACCTCCTAAAAATGATGCACCAGATGCTAAAAATAATGGAATAAACCATGGATCAATTTTTATATTACTTATTATTTTTTTCAAAATTAGTTTTATGGGCTTCAATTTTGATCTTTGTAGTACAAATAAAATGGAACTTACAGCAAAAATTTTTATTAAAAATTTATAGTTAAGTTGGAGCCACTTGTTCATACCCATTAAACCATCGTCGATAGAAATTGTGATTGTCCAATACCAAGCGAAGTCATTAAAATAAATTGCGGTGATTATTATAAAGCTTATTAAAATACTACTAAGCGCACTTATAATATAAGTTGAATTTCCGTTTAAAACAGAAAAAATAAATACGCCAATAATGAAAGATATGTATTGCTGTTTAAAAACTATCCCTAAGCCCATAGCTCCGCCAAAAAATATGGCTTTGAATACATTTCCCTTGATTTTCTCCATACGTACTAATTTAAACCAAAAGAACGTTCCCCACAGGTAGGCAATAGTATCAGTTTTCAATTCTAACGAGTAAAAGAGCCACTCTCTGCCAAGAAAACTAATTAAAACAAGAAAATATAGAATAGTTACCTTATTATCCGTTTGAGAAATACTATTATGAATACTATTTAGCCGCAATATGAAACCTGCAGTGAATATTATTGCCATTAAGTGGAAGAATTCAAGAAGATAAGTGGAAGGAAGTATTTTTACTATAAAGCTCATCAATATTGGTATGCCGGGAAAGTATAGACTTAGGCCTTTAATCATTTGATTTAACGGATTAGGGTAAAAGTTTCCCGTTAAATTGTATTGATCAACCATTGCTATCTGGCCTAGCAAACCCCAACGGGCAGTTAGCCCAAGTGAAATTCCGATAAAAAGAAATATAAAGGATGAAAATATAATTTTTTCATTCTTAGCAATAAAATTAAGGGTATTTAAAATATTTCTCATCAACACTTCTTTATTGTTAATATCATAACTGCTCATCAACTTTTTGGATTTTAAACAACTTTATTAATATTTGCTAATATAGTGTTGAAATATTTATTAAAATTTCTAAAGTAGCTTCTTTTGCTAGTAGAATTATAAGAAATAATAATATTGCTCATTTATGAATTTAAAAAAATATAAACAGTGAATTTCAATAACGTATTTTGGATTTTTTGTCATTCAAAATTAGTTTTAAGGCGGCGATCAGTAAAGAATGATCGTCGCCTTAGTGTTTTTCGGAATATCTATTTATAAGCGGTTAGGGACGGTAAGACTTAACCGGAGGTAGTTGCGAACCCGACAGATCATCGGGAACGCTAGTCTCTATTCTTACCGTATGGTTTAGTGAGCCAATACCTTCAATATTAGCAGTGATAGCCTCTCCATCGACCAAATATCCTGAACCTGATGCGCGCTCTACCCGACCAGCACCCGTTCCACCGGACGTACCACTCTGCAGGACGTCACCTGGGAAGATAGTGATCAGCGACGAAGCGTACTCGATTAGTTCAGGGATATTATGTATCATATCGCCAGCTCTCGCCTCTTGAACAGTTACTCCATCTATAACTAGGGTTTGATGGAGACGCTCCATTGGGTCTCCATAGAATTCTTTTGGCACAATCCAGGGACCATGAGGTGCAAACGTATCGTGACCTTTGCCTACAAACCAGTCTGATGCTGAGCCCTGAATAATTGATGAACCCTCAGTAGTCGATGTGGAGCCGTAGCCACCAGGTGGCCTACCACCACGGTCAGATATGTCCATCGCTACCATGTAACCGAAGACATGATCATAAGCACGATCTGCAGATATGTACTTGCCGGTACGACCAAAAACGACTGCCATTTCGACTTCCCATTCGATACGGTCACGCCCGTAAGGCATAATGATGTCATCACCATCACCTATGATTGCTCCGCGAGTTGGCTTTAGAAATAGATAGGGAACGCCACGATTCTGCTGACGTTCAAGTGTCCTAGCCTCTCGCTCCTCGTCGGTGCAGCCCTCACAAGCATGTGTATAGAAATTTACGGCTGCGTTCATAAGTTTGCTCGGATACTGAATAGGGGCCATGATGTCCACCGTATCCACCGAGTGTATGAAACTTCGCTGATTGCTATTATTGAGCAAACCCTCTTCCACAAGCCAGTTTACAATCTCGTATACTCGGTATTTTAGGCCATACTCATACTGTGAGATGAGCCCAATCATATCCTCGGGTATGCTTACCTTGCTGTAACGCGGTAAAAGCTCCATGGCACGATTGGCGGAAGCTAGTTCGACAATTAGTTCGTCGTTTTGCATAACCAAACCAATAGTTGGAACGTCGTCAATCGCAAACGTGCCTACCTTGAACGGCAGAACTGATTCCATAGCTTGGGCTGAGACGGTGCTTGGATTGGAAAAAACCACCAATGCAGCAATGAGACCAAGTGAAAATAGGGACTTTTTTATCATATCTAACTCCAGTAATTAGCCCAAATAAAATAGGCAAAGTTTATAGCTAATTTTTAATATACCCCACCTCTTGTGAGACGAATAAAAATTTATCCTCCCGTGAGCCGGTTGTCCAGTGTTTTGGTGATTTTGATTGTATTAATATTAGAAAGAGTGTTTGATAAGAAATATTAGCCTAATATGCTGGAAAAATTAACTAGGTATAGCCATGCTTAGCCTCTTTTAGAATATAGAAATAAGTAACGTAAAGATTACAACATAACATAAATTACTTGGATATTTATAGGGAAAGTGTTTTATGTCAAAAAAGAAAAATTCTTTAGTCATTGATGCCACGGATCACACCACAAAGGGCGGACTACTCAATCGGCGCCTTTTCTTAAGTTCAGCTATCGCAACCTCGGCCGCACTCGCCACTACACGTGCCGCTTATGGTCAGGGAGTAGTCGGTGAAGGACAAGAGGACTGGGTTCTTTTTCCGGGTAGTGATGCATTAGAATATAGCAATCGTTCTAGATTTGAAGTGGACAGTGTGAAACGTCTTTTACCGAATGATTCACAAGAGTTTTTAGACCTAAGGTTAACAAAATTTGTTGCTAGAACACCCCTTGATCATTTAATGGGCACCATTACCCCGAATGGCTTGCATTTTGAACGTAGCCATCAGGGCATCCCTGATATTGATCCAAATAAGCATTCATTAGTTATCCATGGAATGGTTAAAAATCCGTTAAAATTTGATATTTCTGCCTTGGAAAATTACCCTACAGTATCGCGCAATCATTATGTAGAATGCAGTGGAAATAGTGCTGTTCTTTGGGAAAAAAATCCCACAAATCAATCGCTTCAAGAAATTCACGGGCTACTTTCAGGCAGTGAGTGGACAGGTGTATTACTTTCTACTTTGCTTGATGAATGTGGCATTTCACCTGACGCCAAATGGATTATCGCCGAAGGGGCTGATAATGGCATGATGACAAGAAGTATACCGATAGATAAGGCGCTCGATGATACAATGATTGCTATTCGTCAA
Organism: Emcibacteraceae bacterium; assembly: GCA_905612225.1. Classification (GTDB taxonomy): domain Bacteria; phylum Pseudomonadota; class Alphaproteobacteria; order Sphingomonadales; family Emcibacteraceae; genus Pseudemcibacter. The sequence continues at coordinate 3,814 of CAJQRG010000045.1, forward strand.
AACGGTGAACGGATCAGGCCAAGTCAAGGATATCCAATGCGGCTTCTAAATCCAGGATTTGAAGGAAACACATCTGTTAAATGGTTGCGCTCCATTTACGTGAGTGACAGACCCGTAATGTCTGTGCAAGAAACGGCAAAATACACAGACATGATGCCCGACAATAAAGCGTTACAGTTTACATTAGAGCAGGATGTTAAATCGATAATCACAAGGCCCTCGAATGCCATGAGCCTTAAGAAACATGGCCTATATGAAATTACTGGCCTAGCCTGGTCTGGAAAAGGAAAGATCGCCAAAGTTGAAGTCTCTGCTGACGGAGGGAACACATGGGCTGATGCTGCTCTTGAAGGCCCAATCCATTCAAAAATGCTTACTCGTTTCAGAGTTCCATGGCTGTGGGAAGGTGGCTCCGCAATTCTTCAAAGTCGCGCCATAGACGAGTTTGGACGCATTCAACCAACCAGAAAAGAACTTATTGATGCAAGAGGTAGGAACGGTATTTATCATTTTCATGCTGTTCACAGTTGGGGTGTGGCAAAAAGTGGAAAGATTAAGCATGTATATGCATAGAGCTTTAATCATTGTTACCCTGCTTATGAGTACACAAATCACAACCGCTCAGGAATCCCGTTTTGGCGTTCCAGCAACTCAGGCCGATATTGACAAAAGCTTCTGGGCTGTTTTCCCTGATGGTGAATTTTTACCAGAGGGTGAGGGCAATGTTGCCGAAGGTAGAGAGCTGTTTGAATATAACTGTAACATTTGTCATAATTTTCCTGATGAAAATGACCCAGTTAAAAATAGAATTGGTAAATTATTTGGAGTTAAGGATAAACGAGGCAAGACAAATCTAAAACAGACTATCGGCAGCTATTGGCCTCATTCGACAACTATATTTAATTATATTCGCCGTGCTATGCCTCTTGTTGCCCCAATGTCATTGTCTAATAGTGAATATTATTCCCTAACAGCTTACCTACTCCATGAAAATGGTATTATTGCTGAAGACTACGTGATTAATAAGGAAACACTGCCAAAAGTAGAAATGCCAAATAAGGACGGCTTCGTAAATGCTTATCCAGAGGTTCCTAATAAATACAAATCTGGCCACTAAATAAATATGCACTATTATGCTAGATCATTGATTTAGCGGAAAATATCTAAATTATATCGGTAATTGGGATTGAAATAAATGATAGATCCGAACCATTTAGTTGGGATGTGACCCCTGCTAAATATAATTCTCCATCCATATCGTATATGGAATATTCGCCACTGGACATAAATTCCTTTCCGTAGAGACTATCATCTGCCCTATCTCCAATAGGATTAAAGAGCCCACTCCCATCATTTAGCCAAATTCGATCACCCAGGTCACTGCCCGTGAAACTTGAGGGCATCAGATCGATATCAAGATACATGTCGATAAAACTATCTCCATCTAAATCCATAAAAGACCAGCCCTTGCCAATTGAATTTGCGGGGACAGGTGTCACTACCAATGTGGAGTAATCTAGAGCACCATCGACTGCGTCTATAGTGATAATGTGAATTGGATTAACATAATTTGAATCCTCGCTCGACAAATCAGACGGATTATCATCTATTGAGTAAATTAGTAATAAATCCTCATCTAGATCTCCATCAATATCAATGAACTCAGAATGCCACCTATGCAGAAGATTAAAATCAATTCCAAATACATTTCCAGTATAATAATTACTTTCCTCCGCTCCATTCCATTCTTTAAACAAAAAGCGATTTCCATCCAGCTCACCAAATTGCACGCTTTGAACCTTTGCAACAGATCCATCCATATTTATTTCGTAAACATCAATCATCAATGCATTGTTATTCAACGCTCCGTCCCAAGAGCTGTCAGTTTCAACAAATTCTAACAATCCATCTCCATCGAGATCAGTAAATGCAATTTCTCCCTCCCCATGGCCCTTAAAAGTATGTTGAATTGATATTTCTGAAAAATCTAAAATATTATAAACTACGCTTTGTGGCTCGTAGCCGATAGGAGCGACAATTAGATCAGGTATTCCATCATAATTAACATCTTCGAAAGCCGATGCATGTTGCCATTGCGTAGCTCCGAAATAAATTACATTTCCGTCCATAAAATCATAATAAAACGGTCTAGTTCCAACATCCGCCTCACTTTGAATTATTCTTCCATCTTCGCCGGTTGTAATTCCAACAATTTCATTAACACCATCACTATTAAAATCATATAAATATGGTCTTGGTGCACCAACGAAATTAATATTTTCTGCCTGCTTAAATACACCGTTCTCTCGTGTGAAAACAAATAAGTGGCCTTCGGGTGTATTGGTTTGAAAAGAGCCATGCTCCACATTAAACATGGCAGGTATAATAATTATATTTTGGTCCCCATTATTGATTAAGGCTGGTTTTCCGAAAAATCCACCTGAGGCCGGTGTTAGCCAAGGTAAGTCATTTAAATTCACACTACTTATATCGAATGGAATTTTCTGAGCAAAAACTTGATTAGCCGAAATGTTATTCTCTCTGGAGCCACCTCCGCAAGCCGTTAAAGCTAATCCTAAAGGTGAAAGAGCAGGTAATTTGTTGTTCTTGAATTTTTTTAATAATTGCTTATTAGTATGAAAAATTTGAATTATTCTTTCCATAAAGATGATCCTTAATGCTTATCAAATTATTCTCTCGCTAGTCCCAGGCTTTCAACTATTAGCTATCAAGTGAGTTAGAATTTACAAAGAAATGCCTTTGGTAAGTGATGGGCGGGGCTTTAGGTCCAATAGCAAAGCTAACTTGGGCGTCTTCATCCACAGGCTAAATTATAGGCCCAATTGTTACCAACTGTAAAGCAACAGCAAGGTGCAGTTCAAGAACGTCTTATTTTTTATAGTAGGTTGTTAATTTTTTTGTAGGTCAATTTCTCATTGATCCAATACTACCAATAAAACGTCTCATCTTTAACTTAATGTCTAGCATTCTATCCTGCTGAATGAAATGGTATTATGGCTGAAAACGAGGTAATTAATAAGGTTGCGTTGCCAAAAATAAAATTGTCAAATAAGAACGGCTTCGTAAATGCTTATCCAGAAGTTCCTAATAAATATAAATCTAGTCCCTAAATAAATATACTAATATTCACTAATATATTTTTCATAATGATGTGATACGAAAACATACCTTGGCATTAATTAAAATAATTAGTGCATTCAAGCTACCTTTAACTGATTTATTGATGTTTCTTCAAGAGCTGCCATGAGGTCGGTTAAAATATCTTTTGGTGTCTCTAAACCAACCGAAAGCCTTACAAGACCATCTGATATACCATGTGCAGCACGTTCTTCTGGTGTATAGGTGGAATGGGTCATGCTTGCAGGGTGCTGAATAAGCGTGTCAACATCGCCAAGGCTAACCGCTCGTTTTATTAGAGTTAATTTATTCATTAATTTTCTACCTTCAGCGATACCACCCTTTAATTCAAAAGCAATCATTCCGCCAAAACCAGTCATTTGTTTGCAGGCAATATCATATTGGTTAAAACTGGTCAGGCCAGGATAGTATACAACTTCTACGGCCGTGTGATTTTCCAGTTCTTTTGCAATTATCTCCGCTGTCTTGCAATGGCGATCCATACGGATTTCTAAAGTTTTAATACCCCGCATTATTTGGAATGCGGTGAGAGGCGCCATCACTGCCCCAGTCATGTCTTTTAAGCCCTCAATACGGATCCGTCCGATTAATTCGGCTGACCCAACAACTAAACCAGCTACCAAGTCACCATGTCCCCCCAGATATTTTGTTGCAGAATGAACGACAATGTCTGCGCCCAAGGATATGGGCTGCGTTAAATAAGGTGTGGCATATGTATTATCGACAACCGTTAATAAGTTATTTTCTTTGGCTATTTCTGTAACGGCTTTAATATCAACCATGCGCATGTTAGGATTGGCAGGGGTTTCAAAATAAATAACCTTTGTTTTATTAGTAATAGCGGAAAGAATATTTTCAGGATTACGCATATCTACATAAATAACTGTTACGCCAAACTTAGTCAGTCCGTGCTGAAAGTATGTAAATGTGCAGCCATAAAGCGTTTTATCGACAATAATTTCATCACCTTGTTTTAACAGCGTCCATAAAGTTGAGGTAATTGCCCCCATACCGGACGCAGTAGATAAGGCGGATTCTGCCCCTTCTAAACTGGCGATGCGGTGCTCAAGTAGGGATAATGTTGGGTTTGAAATACGGCTATAGAAATGGCCTTCCTCTTCACCTGCGAAGAGTGCGGCACCTTGTTCTGCATTTTCAAATTCAAATGTGGATGTCATATAGACCGGAGGAACTAGAGCACCCTGTTCGCTGCGAGCATCATACCCGTCATGAATTGCCCGTGTAGCGAAACCCAATGGAATTTTATTATCATTTTCTGAGTTCATTATCTTTCCCAATAAATTATATTTACAAAGGTGTAACATTTTTTACTGGCGGTGTTCTTGCGTTTATTAGATAATTACAGTAGATATTAGCAGATTATGCCAAAGGAATAATAATGGACGCAATTGATAGAAGAATAATTAAATCTTTACAGCAGAATGGAAAACTGACTAACCAGGAGTTATCAGATAAGGTTGGCCTATCGCCATCGCCCTGTTTGCGCCGTGTCCGCAACCTTGAAAAAAACGGTATTTTAACCGGATATACAGCCTTAGTTGATCAGGATAAATATGGATTACCGTTAACAGTATTTGTCAATATTCGCCTTGAGCGCCATTCGGATGAGTGTATTAAGTCATTTGAACAGGGGGTAAAGCGTTTGGATGAAGTGATGGAGTGCTACCTTATGACTGGAAAGTTCGATTATCTGTTACATGTGGTCAGTGAAGATCTTAAAACTTACGAAATTTTTGTGAGAGATAAAATATCAACCATCCCATGTATTGCTGGTATTGATTCAAGCTTTGTTTTTGGTCGAGTGAAACGCAAAATGGAATTTCCAACTTTATAATATCATAAAGGTTATGGGGGATTATCAGTAAAAAATATTAAAATAGCTATATTATTTTTGTTCAGGAATTTTTGTTAATGTGATCCGATCGGGTAACCACTTACAAAATG
>CAJQRG010000046.1 GCA_905612225.1 Emcibacteraceae bacterium
CGATCAGCGCCATCCCGCTTTGACCAACATCATCATGGCGACCAACAAACGGAGAAATAAAAGAAGCACCAGCCTTGGCAGCGAGTAAGGCTTGAGCCGCTGAGAAGCAAAGGGTAACATTAACCATCTTTCCTTGATCGGAAAAATATTTACAAGTTTTAAGCCCGTCTGGCGTCATTGGAACTTTAAGGCAGACATTGTCGGCAATATTATAAAGGGCAACAGCTTCTTCAACCATTGTTTTGTAATCGGTTGATGCAACTTCTGCACTTACTGGACCATCCACCAAATCGCAAATTTCTTTTGTCACTTCAAAAATATCTCGACCAGATTTCAAAATGAGTGATGGATTAGTAGTGACACCATCCACAAGCCCAAGTTCAACAAGAGGTTTTATTTCTTCTATCTCTGCGGTATCAATAAAAATTTTCATGTGAATGGTCCTTAGTTAACTGATTTCATCCTATGCATCTGCAATTCGTCTTTTGTGCCTCGATTTTATCTATTATGCAAGAGTATATTAAGATAATGTATCCGTAAAATTTTAATTTTCAAGGTACTTTTTATTGTCAAAGCTTTTATCAGGTAAAAGAATACAGGTCCTATTACCGCTTCCTCTAGTTGGTGTATTTGATTATCTAGTCGATGAAAACTTAACTCTAAAGTTGGGTGATTTCGTTATTGTTCCACTTTCTGGCCGTGAAATACAAGGTATTGTCTGGAAGTTATCGCCAGAAAAAAATGATGTCCCTTTAAATAAACTAAAATATATCTTGCGCAAATCCGAACTTCCGGCGGTACCCTCAAGTTTAATGAGTTTTGTCCAATGGGTTTCAGGATATACGCTTTCGCCCCTTGGGTCTGTGCTAAAAATGGCTTTAAGCGTGCCACGTAAATTTGACAAAGAAAAAAAGAATATTTTTTATCGCCTTTCAACTGATGTAACCACTAATCTTACAACGGCGCGAAAGCGGGTGATCAAAGCGGCAGTTTCGGACATGCCTATGGCTGTTAGAACATGGGCCGAGCAAGCGGCAGTCAGCGAAGGCGTTATTCGCGGCATGATTAGAGCGGGACAGCTTATTCCTGTGAAAGTGAGTGGTGAGGAAAGTTTTCTTGAGCCTGATTGGGAAATGCCACGTGCAACTTTATCTGATGAACAGCAACGAGCTGCAGACCATATAATTATAAAACAGCGTTTGGGTACTCACCAAACTATCTTACTTGAGGGGGTAACAGGTAGCGGTAAGACAGAAGTTTATTTTGAGGCTATTGCCGAAGCATTAAAGGATAAATCCTCACAGATTCTTGTATTAGTACCAGAAATATCCCTCACTGCTCAATGGCTTGATAGATTTAAGGAACGCTTTGGTGCGGCTCCAGTTATTTGGCACTCCGAAATGACACCAGCTCAACGCAGACGTGCCTGGTGGGCAACTATTCGCGGTGAAGCAAGGGTCATTGTTGGTGCGCGCTCTGCACTATTTTTACCACTTCAAAATCTTAAACTTGTTATTGTCGATGAAGAGCACTCGCAAACATTTAAGCAGGATGAAGGGGTAATGTATCATGGTCGCGATATGGCGGTGGTTCGAGCAATGCAAGCTGGTTGTACAATTATTTTAGCCTCTGCTACGCCGTCCTTAGAAACTATGATTAATGCCGAAAATGCCAAATATGATTGGCTTTATCTTGGTGAGCGACATGGCTCGGCGGAGCTTCCTAAAATGAAGAGCATTGATTTGCGCCATCATAAGCTCAAAGGTGGATCATGGATCAGCACCCCACTGCAAAAGGCTCTTACTGAAAACTTTAAAAATGGGGAGCAATCACTCCTCTACCTTAATCGACGTGGTTATGCTCCGCTGACTTTGTGCCAGTCGTGTGGTCACCGAATGGAATGTCCTCACTGTTCAGCATGGCTAGTGGAGCATCATAAATGGGAGCGCCTTGAATGTCATCACTGCGGTTTTAATGTAAAAAAGCCAGAAGTTTGTCCGCAATGTAAAAAGGAAAACAGTCTTGTTGCTTGTGGTCCAGGTGTTGAGCGAGTTGCAGAAGAAGTTGCGTTGTTATTCCCTGAAGCTCGTCTTGCAGTGATGTCAAGCGATGAAATATCAAGCCCAGGCGTCCTGAAGGAAGTTATTGAAAGTATAGAGCGTCATGAAATTGATTTTATCATCGGCACTCAGATTGTAACTAAAGGATATCATTTTCCGATGCTTACCCTAGTCGGGGTCATTGATGCCGACCTTGGTATATCAGGAGCAGATCCCAGAGCAGCAGAACGGACATGGCAGCAACTTGAGCAGGTGGCGGGTCGTGCTGGCCGTGCAGAGCGTGCAGGTCGAGTACTTTTTCAAACTTATCAACCAGATCATCCGGTGCTGCGGGCGCTTATTTCTGGTGATAAAGATCTATTTCTTGAACAAGAAGCAGCAGCAAGAGAGGCGCAGAACTTGCCTCCATATGGTAAGCTTGCGTCATTGATTATTTCTGGACCAGATAAAAATAATGTCATTATATATTGTAAAATGTTATCAAGATCCGCGCCTTATTATAAGGATGTTAAAATCCTTGGGCCAGTTGCTGCCCCCTTATCGTATTTACGTGGTAATCACCGCTACAGATTTCTCATTAAAGCAAACGCGAGTGTAAATATACAAAATGAATTGAGCCAATGGCTAGCTCAAATCAACATGAAACGTGGTGTAAGGATCCAAGTAGATATTGATCCTTACAGTTTTTATTGAGGTTAAAATCGATATTTTTGTTAGATTTCCAGCCGTAAAGCCAAACTTAAATTTGGCCGACAATCAAAAACTATTCCTAAATTTAATACGTATTTTTGTCTTGTTAAAAGAAAAATTTTCATTAGCGTAAATTGCCTTCTTGCAGTATAGGAAACTGTGTGCTAGAAATCGCGCGACTATTGATAATTTATAACAGTTTTTCGCACCGGAATAGTATAATTAAATATAACTTCTTAGTGAATAATATGTTACAAATTATTCGTTTTTATCGGTAGAATGATTCTATGCCTGAGCCATTCTTGAACAAAAAGGAAGACATCAAAGTGTCATCTGAAAAAACAGATAATATTGCTTCAGAAAAAATATCGCTTTCCGGCCTTGCAGGCCGTTACGCAATAGCGTTATTTGAGCTTGCTAAAGAGGAAAAAACTTTGGACCAAGTTGCGAAAGAGCTGGATGCTCTCGGCGTATTACTTGATGAGAGTATCGAACTTCGGGTTTTGACCACAAGTCCAATTATCTCTCTATCTAATCAATCAGCAGCAATGGCCTTGATGGTAAAAACAGTAGGATTTTCAAAAACGGTTGCAAATTTTATCGGTGTGGTAACTTCTAATCGCCGTCTTGACCAACTAGTAAATATTATAAATGAATTTAACAGATTGCTTTCGCATCACCGTGGTGAAGTGAACGCATCTGTAACAACTGCCTATAGGCTTGATAAATCACAGCTCGGCGCCCTTAGTGCTAAGCTTAAATCTATGGTTGGAAGTGATGTTAATATGGAAGCAAATGTAGACGATGAATTGCTTGGTGGCATGGTCGTTCGTATTGGCTCTCGTATGATAGACAGCTCACTTAAGACTAAACTTGCTAATCTTGAAGCAACAATGAAAGAGGTTGGATAATGGACATCCGTGCAGCGGAAATTTCCAAGATATTAAAAGAACAGATTGCTAATTTTGGTGACGAAGCAGAAATATCTGAAATTGGTAAGGTACTCTCAGTTGGTGATGGTATTGCCCGTATATATGGCCTGGACAATGTACAGGCTGGTGAAATGGTTGAGTTTCCTGGTAATGTTCGTGGAATGGCACTGAACCTTGAAGCTGACAATGTTGGCGTTGTTATTTTCGGTTCTGATAGTAATATTAAAGAAGGCGATACAGTTAAGCGTCTTGGTACAATTGTTGATGTGCCGGTAGGTAAAGGTCTTTTAGGCCGGGTTGTGGATGCACTTGGTAATCCTATCGACGGTAAAGGACCTATCACCGACGTTACTCGTGAACGAGTAGAAGTTAAGGCGCCGGGCATTATCCCCCGTAAATCTGTACATGAGCCAGTCCAAACAGGTCTTAAGGCAATTGATGCTCTTGTACCTGTTGGAAGGGGTCAACGCGAGTTGATTATTGGCGACCGCCAAACGGGTAAAACTGCGGTAGCGATAGATACCTTCTTAAACCAAAAAGAAGTAAATGCGGGCGATGATGAAACTAAAAAGCTTTATTGTATTTATGTTGCTGTTGGCCAAAAGCGCTCAACTGTTGCGCAAATTGTTAAAACTCTTGAAGAGCGGGGTGCAATGGAATATTCTATCGTTGTTGCTGCGACTGCTTCTGAGCCGGCACCAATGCAGTTTCTTGCGCCCTATTCTGGTACAGCAATGGGGGAGTTCTTTCGTGATAATGGAATGCACGCCTTGATTGTTCATGACGACCTTTCAAAACAAGCTGTTGCGTACCGTCAAATGTCTCTTCTACTTAGACGTCCACCTGGACGCGAGGCATACCCTGGTGATGTATTTTATCTTCATTCACGCCTTCTTGAACGTGCAGCTAAGATGGGTGATAAAGCTGGTAATGGTTCCCTTACTGCGTTACCCATTATTGAAACGCAAGCTGGTGATGTATCTGCTTATATTCCAACTAACGTAATATCAATTACTGATGGCCAGATTTTTCTAGAAACGGAACTTTTCTACCAGGGTATTCGCCCAGCGATTAATGTGGGTCTTTCAGTATCTCGTGTTGGCTCTGCTGCACAGGTGAAAGCTATGAAGCAGGTTTCTGGTTCAATTAAACTTGAGCTGGCTCAATACCGTGAGATGGCCGCTTTTGCACAATTTGGTTCTGATCTAGATGCCTCAACTCAGCATTTGCTTAATCGTGGTGCGCGTCTGACAGAACTTCTAAAGCAGGCACAATATTCACCGATGACAGTTGCTGAACAGGTTGTTTCGATTTTCTCTGGGGTGAATGGTTATCTTGATAAGATTGCTGTTGGTGATGTAACACGTTTCGAAGAGGCGCTTATATCGGAGATGCACTCAAATCACAGTGATGTGATGGAGACAATTACTGAAGAAGGTAAAATTTCTGATAATACGACGTCGAAATTGAATGATATTATAGGTAAATTTGCAGGTAATTTTGTATAAAGTATTTGAAACTATAGGATAAGTCAGTATGGCTAACCTCAAAGACCTCAGGAACCGAATTGCTAGTGTGACTTCGACACAGAAAATTACTAAAGCAATGAAGATGGTTTCTGCGTCAAAACTTAAAAGGGCTCAGGAGGCCGCAGAATCGGCACGGCCTTACGCTGAACGTATGGAAAATGTTCTCTCTTCACTCGCTTCTAGTATGAAGGGACAAAGTGGTGGTCCAAAACTTCTCTCGGGTACGGGCAGTAATCAAAAACAGTTGGTTATCGTCGCTACGTCAGAGCGTGGACTTTGTGGTGGTTTCAATACAAATATTGTTAAAGCGGCCAAAGTAAAAATTAACCAACTCCTTCGTGACGGTAAGGATGTAACAGTTATTACTATAGGTAAAAAGGGTGCGGGTGTTCTTAAGCGTGAATACTCAGACAGGATGGTTGAACATTTTGATATGTCCCATGTGAAAAACCTAGCATTTACAGATGCAGCTCCAATATCGATCCGGATCATTGATAAATTTGAGGCGGGTGAATTTGATGTCTGTACGCTGTTCTTTGCTAAGTTTGTTAATGTACTGACGCAAATTGTAACACCGCTTCAACTCATCCCGGCATCAATTAATGAAGAAGGTGGGACGGACCTGGCTGGTGCTTGTTATGAATATGAACCAGATGAAAATGAAATTTTGGAAGATTTGCTACCTCGTAATGTTGGTATTCAACTTTTCCGTGCATTACTAGAAAATGCGGTCAGTGAACAGGGTTCTCGCATGACAGCGATGGATAGTGCAACTCGTAACGCTGGCGATATGATTGATAGCCTTCGTACGACATATAATAGATCACGTCAGGCTGTAATTACAAACGAACTTATTGAGATTATTTCGGGCGCGGAAGCGCTTTAAGATAAATGGAGCGGGTTAAACATCCTAGGAGTTAATAAAATTATGACAACAAAAAATAAAGGCTATGTAGTTCAGGTAATCGGCGCGGTTGTTGACGTTAAGTTTGACGGCAACCTTCCAGCTATTCTTTCTGCATTAGAGCTTGATAATAATGGTAACCGTCTAGTTCTTGAAGTTGCACAACATCTTGGAGAAAATACCGTGCGAACTATTGCGATGGATAGCTCAGACGGGCTGGTCCGTGGTATGCCTGTAACGGATACTGGGGCACAAATTTCAGTGCCGGTTGGTCCAAAAACACTTGGTCGTATTATGAATGTAATTGGTGAGCCGATTGATGAACGTGGCCCCATTGGTCATACGGAAACATCCCCTATCCACGCGGAGGCCCCGGAATTTATTGATCAATCCACTGAATCAGAAATTCTAGTAACTGGCATTAAGGTTGTTGATCTACTTGCTCCCTATGCGAAGGGTGGTAAAATTGGTTTGTTCGGCGGCGCGGGTGTTGGCAAAACAGTTCTAATAATGGAACTTATTAATAACATTGCGATTGGTTCTGGCGGTTACTCTGTATTTGCTGGCGTGGGAGAGCGTACCCGCGAGGGAAATGATCTTTATCATGAAATGATAGAAAGTAAAGTTATTGATCTCGAGGGAGATAATTCAAAAGTAGCCCTTATCTATGGTCAAATGAATGAACCTCCAGGAGCCCGTGCCCGTGTTGCACTTTCTGGCCTGACTGTTGCGGAGTATTTTCGTGACGTAGAAAACCAAGATGTACTTTTCTTTGTAGATAATATATTTCGCTTTACACAAGCTGGAGCAGAAGTATCTGCCCTTCTCGGCCGTATTCCTTCTGCTGTGGGGTACCAACCAACTCTTGCAACGGATATGGGTACTTTGCAGGAACGTATTACTTCTACAAACAAAGGATCTATTACTTCTGTTCAGGCTATTTATGTTCCAGCCGATGATTTAACCGATCCAGCGCCTGCTGCCTCATTCGCCCATTTAGACGCTACTACAGTTCTTAACCGCGCTATTTCAGAACTTGGAATTTATCCTGCTGTGGACCCACTTGACTCAACATCACGTATTCTTAGTGCTGAGATTGTGGGAGATGAGCACTATAATATTGCACGTGAAGTTCAGGAAATACTTCAAAAATATAAATCACTTCAGGACATCATCGCAATTCTTGGTATGGATGAGCTTTCAGAGGATGACAAACTTATTGTTTCACGCGCCCGTAAAGTTCAACGTTTCATGTCACAGCCATTCCATGTGGCTGAAGTATTCACTAATATGCCTGGTAAGTTTGTAGCTCTTGAAGATACAATTCGTAGTTTTAAAGAGATTATAAGAGGTGACCATGATGACCTTCCGGAAGCAGCCTTTCTAATGGTTGGGGGTATCGATGACGCTGTTGAAAAGGCGAAGAAAATGGCTGCTGAAGCAGCATAAATAATAAGGAATACACATCTATGGCTGAAAAGCTTCATTTTGAATTGGTTTCGCCAGAAAAACTTCTTAAGTCAGCTGATGTTGATATGGTTGTTGTTCCAGGTACTGAAGGTGACTTTGGGGTGCTACCAAAACATGCACCATTAGTTTCAACGCTTCGTACCGGTATTATAGAGGTGCATAACGATAGTGACGCTGAAAAACTACTCGTTGTTGGGGGTTTTGCTGAAGTGAACTCTGAGGGCCTTATAATTCTTGCCGAGATAGCTAGGCCTCTAGCGGAGGTTGATAGAGAGACTTACGTTACTGAGTTTAAGAATCTTGAAGAAACTGTCCTACATGCAAAAGATAATGATACTAAAGCACGCGCTGAAAAAGCTAGGGATGGCATAGCTTCTATAATAGAAGTATTGGATCGCGAAGTAGCATAAATTTTTAGATGGTTTTAGTTGTCTTGCGTGTAATTTTCACCGCCACAATGTCTATAAAATACTGCGCATTGAGAACATACTGCTGAGATAGGCAGGGTAAATACTGGAGCTAAAATAAAAGTATGTATGTAAAAATTTGAGTTTAAAAATTTTCCAGATGATAAAACATAAAACTCCATAATTATTTCATAAATATTTAGAATTCCAAATGTTAATCCTAAAATTGGCAGCAAAACACCTACAAAACTCAAAAACATTTTAAAAGTATTTTTTTTGGTTAGACGCCAAGATGTGATAAATCCAATTCGTTTGCCAATTGTACGAGCACATATGGCTAGGCTAAAACGTAAGAACGCAAGGTAAGTAATCATGCCAGTTATGGAGATTATGACGATATAGCGCAGGAGTTCGTAGTCGGTAAGCTCTATAAAATTAGAAATTATATTATTGAGACTTTGATAATTAACAATGAATGCTAGGATTGTCAGAAAGGCAATGGTTAACAATGAAAAGAGCCCCAGCAGAAATAGAAAATTCGTTACAATAATAAAGCTACGTGTCAGAATGGGCCATACTTTCCATCGAAGAAGATTTTCTGGACCGAGAAGGTAAAGCCTATACCAAAAAACTAAGCAAGGAACTGTCCATAATAATGTAGTTAATATAAAGTAGCATAAAGATAAATTATAGCCTGCTGGAACTATTTCATGGGAGGCGCGTGGTAAATAAAATGGATCAAAAAATCCCAAATATCCAGTTAGCGTAAATGGTAAAAAAGCGAGTAACGAAATTATTAAATGATACCATTTGTAATTCCAAAGACAAGAATACGTATCTTGGAGGCTGTTATTTATGGACAGTTTGTTGTAACCCTGCTTCATATTATACTGTAATATCCGTTATATGATTTTCATTCTCAAGGTCTTCGGGAACTAACAACTCATAAATTGTTATCCCAGAACTTATAATTATTATACTAGGCAACAAGAGGAATGGAAATAGAAAGTATGAGAGAAGGTTTGAGGGACCAACTACATCTATTATCATTACCCCGACTATAGATGGTATCATTGCAGGAATAAAACTAAGCAGACCAATAATTATGATCCGCCTATTATTATCACGTGTATAGTAATAGGCAGATTTCATAGGAAGAATAGCTTTATTTAAAGCTATACTTATAAAGGTTGGCTGAACCCTCATTGTTATAAGAAGAATAAAAACCAACATAATGATAGTAACTAGTGTAGTTAAAAATGCTTCGCTTAATGCAGTTTTTCCAGCTACTTCTTCAACAATACTTACTATGACACCTAATAATAACCCTAATGTTAGAATAGCTAGAAACAAAACGCATAGCAGTGCCAATAGGTAAGTTGCCATTTTTAAAAATGATTTAATAAATTCACCCATGTCAATTTTAAAAAGATCTTTTTTGGGTAGAGCAAAGACCCGATAGAAAAAAATATTTATAGAGATTAAAACTATAAAACAGATGGTTATGTAAAAGCTAAGTGATAGAAAATTATAATTTAGCTGTGATAATACAGTTGATAAAAGAAAAATAGGTATAGCTAAAATATACGAGTATATGAGCCAAATTTTAATATTATTAAAGACCATCAAATAAGATTTTTTCAGAATAGTCATTACAGGTAAAATTATATTTTTGTTGTTGATCATTGCTTATTCCGTAAGGTAAGAAAATTTTTCAGAAAGGGCTATATATATATCTCGTTTGAAGGGTATTATTATTTTTTTAAGATCTTTCATATCAACCCATCTCCAAGATGAAAATTCCGGTTGTTTGGTTTTAATATTTATGTCGCTGTCTTCGCCGCGGAAGCGCATCACATACCACTTCATTGTTTGGCCACCGTAATGTCCTTTCCATACTTTTCCATAGAGTTCATCTGGTAGATCATAAGTAAGCCAGTCCGGGTACTCGGCGATAATATCAGCTTGTGTGATACCTGTTTCCTCCTCTAATTCGCGGATAGCGGCAGCCTTTGAATCCTCACCATTATCAATTCCACCCTGAGGCATTTGCCAGGCTTCAACATCTGTGTTTATTCTTCGTGCCACAAAGACTTTCCCTTTATTATTAAGGAGCATAATACCTGCACAGGGACGGTAGGGAAGAACTATACTTCTTTTTGACATTATTTACTCCATTGACGATTTGCGATTGCGGTAACTGGAACAAGCTCTATTCCTTTGTTGGCTAGTGTACCCGCCCATTCGGAAATTTCATTTATTGAAAGTGGAACCGCGCGAGCAAGGCCGAGCGCTGTGCCTAACCTTACTGCAGTTTTTTCAAGTTTCCCTAGATGTTTTTGAATTTCTACTGAAGTTAGAACGTTGTCAATATAACGGTTATTTTTGGCACTGGGCATACCTAAGTTCTGTGCAATCTGAGAGGCCACACTGAACCTGGTAGACCGGCTATCGACAAACATGAGATTCCTATTTTGGAGCTCGGTAAGGATAGGTGTGAGGGCTTCTTCTGAAGTTGTAAATTTCGAACCCATATGATTAATAACACCCACATAACCCGTAACTTGACTAAGTAGCCAATCAAGTTTGGCTAAATTATTAATGGGATCATCATTAGTCATTAGAGTGTGTGGTCCTGGATCGTTATTTGGATAATTAAGGGGCTCGGTTGGGATCATCAAAAAGCCTTCGTGATTTGTTTTCCGAACCTTATCCATCCAGGATTGAATATTTCTAGCATACGGTGATAAGGCAAGGCCAATCTGTTCTGGTAGTGTATTAATAGCCTCATTGCTATTATTCAAACTAAGACCAATATCGGTGATTATAATGGTAATCTGTGGTAGATCTTTTCTTCCTATGAAAGGTTGCGCATATTCCTTCCATGCGATAGAGCCTATCTGTTTTTGAGTAGATTGGGGTTTATGATTACCCTCAATCAAAATATTTTCATCTATAGGAACCTGTATGGTTCTTTGCAAAAGGCTTTCAGCGTTAAGTATTGGAAGAGGTATTTTGATTAAAGGTTTTGTAATAAAACTCTCTGGTTGTGCGGCTAATTGGATTTTTAATATTTTTAGGTTGGGCTTTTCAATTCCATCTGTAATAACTGAAATGGGATAGGTTGTTATAATTCTTGAAATATTCTCATCCTCACCATTTGTTGAAGTAAGAATAGTTATAGGACTCTTAGAGGGTATGTTTGATGTGGCCTGGTGCTCATCAGATAGAACTGCCCAAGCTATAATGATAATAATTAAAAAAATAACTAATCCCCAAGCTAACCTGAGTGGATTAATTAATTGTTGCCGCATTGCCGTCTGTAATTCAGGTTCATTTAACATTGAGTTCTAATATAAAATTTGTTGTTGTTTAATTGTTGCTAGTTATAGCCATGCCACGAATGAGATTGAGTGCGAAGTTGAGTTGGTAATCGTCCTTTGCAGTTGTAGTACGTTTAATTATATTGTTACCCGCTTCCTGTTCAGGCTTTATCCCATTTAGTAAGTTGTTAATTATAGGCTCTTCTGTATCATCAAGCGCATCCAGGTCGTCAGTCTTTTCTGCTTGATCCTCTTCTTGGGCAGTGTTTGGGTTAGCCAGGCTTCCTCGAAGGCTGGATTCACTACGACGGTTCTCGACAGTCTCTTTATTCTCAAGGCGGAGTTGTTCAACAACGACATCTGGGAGGATGCCTTCTCCCTGGATTGAATTACCAGAAGGTGTGAAATAGTAAGCAGTTGTTAAACTCATGGCACCATCAATGGAAAGAGGAATAACAGTCTGAACTGAGCCTTTGCCAAACGATTTAGTTCCTAAAATAACAGCCCGTTCGTGATCTTGTAGTGCACCGGCGACGATTTCAGAAGCTGATGCAGAGCCACCATTAATTAAAACTACCAAAGGCTTACTATCAATACTATCTCCAGATTGAGCATTATATCGTTGAATATTTTGATCATTTCTGTTTCTTGTTGATACAATTTCGCCGCGGTCAAGGAACACATTGGTTACATCAATAGCTTGGTCTAATAACCCACCCGGATTATTTCTAAGGTCAAGAACAATCCCCTGCATATTATCACCAAGTTCTTTTTTAATTTCCGATATAGCTTCGCGTAATCCGGGAGTTGCTTTTTCTGTAAAGGATGAAATACGGATATATCCAACCTCATCTTCAATATGATGGCGGACTGACTTTACTTCAATAATAGCGCGCGTCAGGGTTAGCTCGATAAGGCTATTCTCGTCTTTTCTAGCTATGCTAATCTTAATATCTGTACCTACCTTACCACGCATTTTTTCAACAGCTTCATTTAAGGTTAAACCATTTATTTGCTCTCCATTAATCCTTGTGATGTAATCTCCAGCCTCGATACCAGCACGGTCAGCGGGGGTGTCATCTATTGGAGAAACAACAAGAATAACGCCTTTATCCATTGTAACTTCAATACCCAAACCACCAAACTCTCCGCTGGTCTGAACACGCATATTTTCATATTTCTTTGAGTTTAAATAGGCTGAATGTGGGTCAAGAGAGGTCAGCATGCCATTAATAGCAGCTTCGATTAATTCTTCATCTTCAACTTCTTTAACATATTGTGAACGGATGCGTTCAAATACATCAGCAAATAAATTCAGTTGATTGTATGTTTCAGACTTTTCTGCGTGTGCTTGCATACTCATATTGGAGTAGAAAATACTAATCACAAATAGGCTCGTTTTAAATAATTTTTTCATCACAAAATATCTTTCCGTTACTTTACAGCGCGATCTATAGCCATAATCCATAACATGGGATTAATTGGTTTTCCCTTTTGTCTTAATTCCACATAAAGTTTATGACTGGAATCAGACGAAAATTTTTCTATGGACATTTGTCCCACTGGCTCACCTTTTAATATTGATTGTCCTACAATACCATTAATATTTTTCATGCCGGATAGAAGTGTATGATACCCTTCTCCATGGTCAATAATCAAGAGTTGTCCGTAGGAACGAAATATCCCTGAAAAAACAATATGTCCGTCATGGGGAGCAACCACGGGAGCGCCGCTATGCGTATTAATAATAATGCCCTTTGCTCTTTGCCCTGTTGGAAGGAGTTGATTATAAATTTGATTGATTGAACCACGAGCTGGCAACGCTATATTTCCTTTTGCCCGAGCAAAAGACAGACTGCTTCTTGGGATCGATATGGAGGCGGTTGGAACAAAGATATGTTTATGATTTGGTTTGTCTCTAAGGCCTTTTTGTGCAGTTATAGCAGCTTCTTCACGGAGAATAATTTCAGAGGCTATTTTTTTTATTAGGTCCTCTAAACTAATGGCTGTTTCAGCAAAACCTCTTAATCTTTCTCGTTCTTTTTGTGTGGAGTATTCAATATTACTTTGTCGGCCTAGACGCTTTTTAAGAAGATCATCAATTTCATTATTTGCAGTAACTAGCTTTGTTCTATTGTTTCTTAATTCAATACTCTGCTGACGCATCTCAGCCCGTATATTATCTAGATTGGATAAGTCGTTCTCTATAATGTTGGCGCGGTTCTTTAGATTAGGTAAAATTACTTTCAGTAAAGAAGTAGTGCGGAGAGTGCTTAACGCATCGTTTGGCTTAAAGGCGACAATGTTAGCTTTTTGCAAACTAAGTCGTTGCATTGCACCTAACGTTGACGCCATTTCGAAATTTTTTGTACTTAAATTTTTTTTTAATTCTAATTCACGAACTCGAAGATCTAATAGATTATCCTCTTTAATAAAAATATCCTCCTCAATGATTTGTATTTTTGCAGCGGAATTTATCAAGTTTTTTTGAATTAGAAAAATTTCTTCGCGAATTTCTCGTGCTTGGTCCTCAAGGATAACTGCGCGTTCAGAAGATTTTTCTATTTGTTTACGAAGAGTTTGAAGTTTAGTGGTATTTTCTTGATTGATTTCTCGTATTTGTGCCGCAAGTTTAGACGCAGGCATGGTTGTTAAAATCAAAACGATAGTAATAAATGTAAAACTAACCAGCATTCTTTTATTGAAAAATCTAAATTTTGTATTTGAAATGGCTAAGCTCCATCCATTTTAGACTTTATAAGACTTCGCCCAGTCATACTCGATGGTTGCTCAAGCTTCATTAGCGATAAAATGGTTGGAGCAATATCACATAGGGCACCACTTTCTAGTGTTATCAGATCACTTGAGCGCACTTGGTCATTTATTAAAATAAAGGGTACGAGATTTGTGGTATGAGCGGTATGGGGCACTCCTGTAGATGGATCCTTCATTAGCTCAATATTGCCATGATCTGCTGTCACCAACATTGCACCCCCGACCTTTTCTAGGGCTTCTCTGAGTTTTCCGAGACAATCGTCGATTGTTTCAACTGCCTTAAGAGCAGCCTCAAGAACTCCAGTATGTCCGACCATATCCGGGTTTGCATAGTTCACGACGATAAGATTAAATTTCTCGGAAAGGATTGCACCTACCAACTTATTTGTTAATTCTAGTGCTGACATTTCTGGCTTAGTATCATAAGTAGCTACATCTGGTGAGGGAATTAATATACGTTCTTCACCGGGATACAAATCTTCATTACCACCATTAAAGAAAAAGGTTACGTGAGCATATTTTTCTGTTTCCGAAATCCGCAGTTGGGTGAGGTTTTGCTCAGAGATGATCTCCCCCAATGTATTTTGAAGGGCTGCTGTCGGAAAGAGGCATTCCATATGACTGGAAAGATGATTGGAATATTTGCTCATGCCAATGGCTGCGGATAAATTAACATTCTTTGGTTTTTTAAAACCATCAAAACTAGGATCGACAAAAGTCGCCATAATCTCACGAGCCCGATCAGCCCGAAAGTTACTTGAAACGATCGCATCACCGTCATGCATACCTGCATAATTTGCAATGATGCTCGGTTCGATAAATTCATCAGAGAGGTTGGTTTGATATGCATGGTTTACGGCAGAAATAGGTGATTCAAAATGATGTCCTGTACCGCCAGATATTGCTAAATGAGCTTTTATTACACGGTCCCACCGGTTGTCACGATCCATGGAGTAGTATCTACCAGAGACGGTTACTATGTGGACATTTTCCAGTTCGGCAATATCATCTTCGAATTTCTTAATAAATCTAAGAGCACTTTTCGGTGGGACATCACGACCATCAGTAAAAGCGTGTATGGCAACAGGAATGCCAGCTTTCGAATACTCACGAGCTAGGGCAGCGATGTGATCTTGATGTCCATGAACTCCCCCGGGTGATATGAGGCCAAGGATATGACAAGTACCGTTGGTTTTTTTAAGTGCTACTATTGATTTTTTTAAACAATTAATATCTTTAAGGCGATCATTTAAAATAGCTTCGTCAATTCGGGGTAGTTCTTGTTTAACGACCCTACCCCCACCAATATTCATGTGCCCAACTTCTGAATTTCCCATTTGCCCAACGGGAAGGCCTACAGCCTTGCCGGACGTTTGTAAAAGGGAGTTGGGAAAATCTGCAATTAGTGCATCATAGTTGGGCGTATTAGCTAATTTTATAGCATTATTTTCAGTGCTCTCACGAGCACCCCATCCATCAAGTATACATAAAATTACTGGTTTTGTTGGTTTTAAAATTGTTTTATTCATGTGCCAACTATACTACTAATTTTTTTTAAAGGACAATATATTTAAAGGACAATATATTTTTAAAGAATAATATAAAGTGTGATTGTCTGTGTAGCTTAATATTTTTAGTCTTTATGATAAGGATGGCCTGAAAGTATAGCTGAAGCCCGATAGAGTTGCTCACAAAGCATTGCTCTGACCATCATGTGTGGCCAGGTCATATCTCCAAAAGAGATTAGAGAATGCGCACGGCTTTTAATTTTTTCATCGTATCCATCGGCTCCGCCAATAAGAAAGACTAGGTTTGCTATCCCTTGATCTTGCCATTTGCTGATTTTACTGGCAAAATTAGTGCTGCGTAACTTTTCACCACGTTCATCAAGGGCAATTATGATAGCACTTTGGGGTATGGCTTTTAATAGAAGCTCTGCTTCCCGTAGCATTCTAGGCCCAACCTTAAGGGCCCTTTTTTCTTCGACCTCAATAATCTTAATATTCCACGGACAGCGCTTCAAATAGGTTTTTAGCAGATCATATTCTGCAGATTTTTTCATTCTGCCAACGGCAATAATGTGGATGTTCATTATTTCTGCGCATCAACTGATGAGGCTAACATTTTTTCAGGTGTAAAATCGACAGCCCACATCTTTTCAAGATTGTAAAAAGTACGAACCTCTGGTCTAAAAATATGAATAATAATACTTCCTGCATCCAGCAGTACCCAATCAGCTTTTTCCATACCCTCAAGCTTGCAACCATTGGGCCCATGCTTAAGTTTGCGGTAAAGGTGATCTGCTATTGCAGCGACCTGTCTTGTGGAGCGGCCTGATGCGATTATCATCGAATCGGCGATGCTAGTTTTCCCCTTTAGATCTATGTTGATAATATCTTCTGCTTTATCGTCTTCTAGTGAAGTGATAACGAATTGTAGAAGTTCAGCACTGCTGAATGATTGAATGGGATCTGACGCGTCCTTTAACTCTGTTGTATCTTGCACTGTAAAGTATGTAACCTCTTGTTATTAAATATTATTATTTCTTATTTCTGTTGAGGACAATGGATTTTGACTTAATTCATAAAAAATCCATGCCGGCGGCGTTAAACTATATAGAGTATTGGCCTGTTCTAAGGGAACTCGAACATTTTTTAATGCCTTTGCCGCAACACTCTCCAAGAGCTTTCTAGAATAACTGGGACGGTTAAAAATCGCAAACGGAACCGTATTAGCTATCTTCTTCCAATCTTTCCATTTATGAAACTGGACCAAATTATCTGCTCCCATTAACCATATAAAATGGTCATCTCTCATATTTATTTTAATCTGCTCTAAAGTATCAATTGTATAGGTTGTCCCAAATTTATTTTCAATATCACTCACCTTAATGCGGGGGTCTGTAGCTTGATTTTGAGCGGATGAGAATCGGTCTATAAAATTTTCCTCAGTAGTTGTTGACTTGAGCGGATTACGTGGGGAAACTAGCCACCAGATTTCATCAAGGCCGAGAATATCAAGTGCAGCGATGCTAATCTCGAGATGACCTTTATGTGCAGGATTAAATGATCCTCCAAGTAGGCCTATTTTTTTACTCTGGTCGTATTTGTCCATTGCCTCTTACCTGATATTTATAGCTAGTTATTTGCTCTAGGCCCACTGGTCCACGGGCATGTATTTTTCCAGTTGATATTCCGATTTCGGCTCCCATTCCAAATTCACCACCATCAGCAAATTGAGTAGAGGCATTATGCATAACAATTGCACTATCAACTTCATTTAAAAACTTTTCAGCATTTTTTGTATTTTCAGTGATAATACTTTCCGTATGATTTGAGCCATACTTGGCTATATGAGAGATAGCTTCATCGACACCATCAATAATGCGTACAGAAATAATTGTATCGAGGTATTCAGTGCACCAATCAGCTTCTGTTGCTTCCTTAGCATTTGTAAATAGTGTGCAGATAGATTTATCGCCCCGAATTTCGCATTTTTCATCACTTAAGGCTTTTAAAATGGCTATTTTATTATGTTCAGTAACGTTACTATCTATTAACAGAGTTTCTGCTGAACCACAAATACCTGTCCGGCGCATCTTTGCATTGAGAGTTACTGCTATTGCCTTTTTAATATCTGCCTCTTCATCGATATAGATGTGACAAATACCATTTAGGTGAGCCATTACTGGCACCCGGCTATCATTTTGTACTCGCTCAATCAATGATTTTCCACCACGTGGTATAATTACATCCACATAGTCAGAAAGACGAAGTAATTCACCAACCGCTGAGCGGTCTTGGGTGGGGATCAATTGAATGGTATCTTCGGACAGGTCGGCACTTTTTAGTCCCCGGGCAAGACAGGCATGGATCGCTCGACTTGAGTGGGCACTTTCACTGCCACAACGAAGAATCGCTGCGTTACCGGCCTTTAAGCAAAGAATGCCAGCATCGGCAGTAACGTTTGGGCGAGACTCAAAAATAACACCAATAACACCAAGAGGTACACGTATCTTTGAAATATGAAGTCCATTTGGGCGAGTATTTACTCCTATAATACTACCAATAGGATCTTCGAGCTGGATGATAGTCTCAATGCTGCAGGCCATAGCCTCAATGCGTTCACTATTAAGAAATAACCTATCCAGCATGGCGGTGCTAAGGCCGCGGCCCTTTCCAATATCCATATCTTTTTTATTAGCTTTTATGATTTCATCTTTAGCACTTCTAATCTCTAGAGCTGCTGCCGTTAAGGCGTTATTCTTAACGGTGTTGGGTACTAGTGCAAGCTGTTGTGATGCCTTCTTGGCCTTTATACCAATACTCTCAATAAGAGTTTTTATATTATTTTCGTTATTCATCACTTTTTCTTCCTTGGCTCATTACCATATCACTGCGGTGAATAATTTCTTCTTGTCCGCTGTACCCAAGAATATCTTCAATTTCGTTACTTCGTGCACCTATAATTTTTTTTGCTTCCTTGGATGTGTAAGCTACTAATCCGCGAGCGGTCTCAGTGCCATTATTATTGATAACTTTGACCGTATCACCCCTTTTAAAATTTCCACTTACACTCACAAGGCCTGCTGGTAATAAGCTTTTTCCATTAGAAAGAGCTGTTAATGCACCGTTGTCTATAACAAGTGTTCCGGCGGGTGCAAGTGTACTTGCAATCCATTTTTTCTTTGAAGTTAGTGGCATTCTTGATGCTTCAAACCAGGTGCCGTTATCTTTTTTTGAGCCTTGTTCTAAATAAGTCTTAATCGGATTATTCATAGTGCCGTTTAAGATAACCATATGACAGCCACTAGTCGTAGCAATACTTGCAGCTGCGATTTTTGTAATCATGCCGCCACTTCCAAAACCAGTTGATACCGGTTCCCCGGCCATCTTTTCAATTTCGGGAGTGATTTCTCTGACCGTACGGATAAATGTGGCCTTCGAATTTGTTTTGGGGTTCTGACTATATAAGCCGTTAATGTCAGAAAGTAAGATCAATAAATTAGCTTCGCACATCGTAGCAACTCGGGCTGCTAAACGGTCATTATCACCATAACGTAATTCGTCTGTTGCCACAGTGTCATTCTCGTTAATCACTGGCACAACACCAAGTTTTAACAAACGGTTAATTGTGCCGCGTGCATTTAGATACTGGCCTCTATTTTCTGTATTACTATAGGTGAGAAGTACCTGAGCGGCGGGGATATCATGGTTTGCTAATTTTTCTCGAAAAGTAGCAGATAGCTCGATTTGCCCAATGGCTGCAGCAGCCTGGTTTTCAACTATTTTTTTACTCATCTTGAGGCCAAGAATTTTTCGGCCGAGGGCAATAGAGCCGGATGAAACTAAGATAACATCTTTACCTTGCATTTTTAACCTGGCAACGTCCGCAGCGATACCTGATAACCAATCAGAGGCAATTTTCCCCGTATTTTCATTTACCAGTAGTGCCGAACCAATTTTAATAACCACCCTGTTTAGTGATTTAAAGCGGAGGTCTTCTGCATGAATATCTAAATCACGTTTAATATTCATTTTAAACTGGAGACCATTTCTTAGAGCTGGCATCCTCTTCTTCCTCAGGGGGCAAGTTTTCTTGTTCTTGAATAATACGGTTAGTGTGCCGAACACTTTCCACGTTTTCAAGAAGTGCTCGCAGCATTTCTGTAATTCCTTCACCAGTTACACCTGAGATTGGCATAATAGGTGAAGATGTAACCTGCGAAAGTTCATTAGTAAGCATCTTCACCAACTCTTCATCAAGCGCATCAATTTTATTGATGGCGATTATTTCCTTTTTTTCTGCAAGTCCTTCGCCATATTGCTCTAACTCATGACGAATAGTTTTATATGCATCTACAATTTCTTCCCCTGTTCCGTCAAGGACATGGAGGATGGTTGAACAACGTTCAATATGACCAAGAAAGCGATCACCAAGGCCAAGTCCTTCATGTGCACCTTCTATGAGACCGGGAATATCAGCAATAACAAATTCTTTTTTATCCACGTATACAACGCCAAGCTGGGGTTTGAGTGTGGTGAAGGGATAGTCAGCAATTTTTGGTTTGGCCCGGCTTGCAGCTGATAAAAATGTCGATTTTCCGGCGTTAGGTAAACCAACAAGCCCTGTATCCGCCATTAACTTCAACTGCATCCAAATCCACATTTCTTCCGCGGGACCACCTTGTGTAGTTTGACGTGGAGCCTGATTTACAGATGTTTTAAAACTTGTATTACCTCTTCCGCCTCTTCCACCTTCGAGCATTAGTATTGTTTGTCCGGCATCTGTAAGGTCTGCGAGCATGACATCGTTATTTTCATCGAAAATCTGTGTACCAACCGGCACAGACATGATGATATCTTGCCCCTTTGCTCCAGTGCGGTTTTGACCCATGCCGTGCATTCCTCTACTTGCTTTAAAATGCTGCTTATAGCGGTAGTCGATAAGAGTGTTGAGGCCCTCGACAGCTTCAATGATAATGTGACCACCCATTCCCCCACTTCCACCATCAGGGCCTCCGAATTCCACACTTTTTTCACGACGAAAACTCAAGCACCCTACGCCACCTGCGCCAGATTTTATATATGTTTTGCATTGATCCAGAAACTTCATATTAGGTCCGAACTTTATTGGTTAAGTATTTAACTATATATTATTTGGTCTAGTTTAGTCGCAAAAAAAGGAGAGTGACTGATCATTCTCCTTTTTCAAATCTCTTATGGCGTAGAATTCTATTCTAAGCGAGTAATTCAACAGAAACGAAATTGCGTTTTAATTTGCCTTTATAAAATTTAATTTTTCCTTCTGTCAAAGCAAAGAGTGTATGATCTTTACCCATACCTACGTTGTCTCCAGGGTAAAATTTAGTGCCACGTTGACGAACAATAATATTTCCAGGAATTACGGCTTCACCACCATATTTTTTAACACCAAGGCGACGCCCTGCTGAATCACGACCATTACGTGAACTACCACCAGCTTTCTTATGTGCCATTATTATTTCTCCTTAGTTTTAGTTGCTATTTTCTTAGCGGCAGGTTTTTTCACTGCCGCTTTCTTTGGAGCGACTTTTTTCGCTGGAGCTTTCTTTGCCGGAGCTTCCTTTTCTTCAGCTTTGAGCTCTACTATTTTAGTGGCTACTTTCTTTGGAGCGGCTTTCTTTGGTGCATTTTTACCAATACCAATGACCCTTAAGACAGTTTGTTCCTGTCTATGCCCTGCCTTACGGCGGTAACCTTGGCGGCGTTTTTTCTTGAAAACGATAACTTTAGCTGCTCTAGCCTGCTCGAGGATTTCTGCAGTTACAATAATTCCTGAAACGGCAGGAGTTCCCACTTTAACACCTTTTTCGTCACCAACCATGAGTACGGTGTCTAAAGATATTTCAGTTCCAGCTTCTCCGTCGAGCTTCTCCACTTTAATTACATCACCGACAGCAACTTTGTATTGCTTTGCGCCGGTCTTGATGACTGCAAACATAATCTGTTCCTATTTTATTTTCTGGTCATAGCCGGTAATGAACTTTGTTCATATTTATGGACCGGGTTATGACGAATGTCATCTTTAAATATGAGAATCTATTCTCACTATTAAAAGTGGGCGAAATATAGCCTTCAGCACGCTTGTGTCAAGGATTTTTGTTATAAAATCATTTGTTGAAAGTGATTAAATTTATCATCACCGAAAACACTATGCGTTTAAACAGGCTTAGGGGGAAATTTTTTCAAGATATTATGCACTCTTTAATAAAATAATTTCCCCGAAAACCGTGTTTTAAAACTCCCTACTAAAGATTATTTAGAAACCATAATTTATGGACAGTCGGAAGTTCCGGCCCGGCAAGGGTACCGTGTCTTTTAGATATGAAGTATGTTGGCGACGCTCGGCATTAGTTATATTCAAGGCCTGTAACCTGACATTTAAATCACGCTTCGATCCAAAAGGTCGCCAAGTTGCTGATAAATCAACAGTTGTGTAGCCGTCTGTAGGAAGAATGCTTATGACTGTTTTTTTTGTACTGCCTGTTACACCCAAATTTCCACCAATATCAAATATTTCACTTTTATATTCAATGCCAAAATTACCACTAGCCGCTGGCATACGGGGAATGATGCCATTATTACTAAAGCGCGCATGAACAAAATCTGCAGACCCACTTAGATGTAAACTATAGTCTTGTGTTTCGATTAAAGTATAGTTTAATTCTAACTCCGCACCGTAAAATTTAGCATCTTTTGCTCTATACTCAAAGCGGCTAAGTTTATCTGTTTTTAGGCCAGTTGCATATTCATAAATATAGTCTTTGTACCAAGTATGATAAATATTCACACTACTACTAAATGCCCCTGTATCTCTTTTAAAGGTAATTTCTGCGGAGGTTGCCTTTTCTGTTTTGAGGTTTATGTTACCAACCTCATAGGCACTAGTGGCTAAATGGGGTCCGTTCGAAAATAATTCTTCTGGAGTTGGACTACGTTCTGAGCGGCTTAAACTAATCCCGACTAAGTCTGATTCGGTAGGATGAATAGCAGCCCCTGCAGAGAAACTAAGGGTATGAAATGTTTTATTTGTACCGAGAGTTAGATTTTTAGTCTTCTGTTGATCGTAGCGTCCCCCAACTTCAAAAGTAACTGGATCTAAGTCAAGTTCTTCAACGGCAAATACACCCCACTGAAATGTATTGTTAGGTGCAACAAACGCCTCTTCGCCTATCGCAGAGAACTCCCGATCTCTAAGCTGAATACCCATCGAACCGTGGAGGGCCCCTATGGGTTTTTGGATCAGTTCTATACGACCTTCCCAGCCTTTATTCTTGAAAGTAGTTCCAGCAGCACCATTTTCCATCTCTATATGCTTGTAGTCTGCATACCCAAAGCGAATTCGACTTTCTTCGAATATCATAAAGTCGTTTTCAATATTGCCCTTTAAATCAAAACGCTTTTGGTCAAGATTAATACGAACAACTTCTTCTTCCGCTTCTTCTTCACCGTGAGCGCCATGCCCTGGAACACCATAATTACCATCATTCAAACTGAAGGAAGCCCCAAATGTTGCATTCTCACCAATCCACCCAATTCCAAAAGTACCACCTTTGTTGTCTACATCAGAATTTTTAACTGTTCCTTTTTCTTCCGCGTGCTCTTCTCCTTCATGACCTTCTTCTTCGGCCTCTTCTGCGGCTCTATAGGCCTTACTTTCGACAAATCCAGGAATGGTATAATTTCCTGTACGGCGTTTATAGCCATCAACATGAAGTGCAATATTGTTGGATATACCAACATTAATACTGGCACTACCTGATCGGTCATTACTAACAGAATCGAATGAGAGGCGGGCTTTTCCATTGACACCTCCATCAGGTATGACGTTAGGGATCCTACTGTCAATAATATTAACAACACCTCCAACGGCATTACTGCCGTATAGAAGAGTGCTGGCTCCTCGCATAATTTCAATACGGTCAGCCGTGAGTGGATCACCGGCAACAGCATGATCCGGACTTGTGCTGGCAGCATCGATGCTACCAATGCCATTTATAAGAATACGGATGCGATCGCCGCCAAGTCCGCGGATAATTGGTCGGCTGGCACCTGGACCAAAAAAGCTAGATGAGATACCGGGTAAATTAGCTAGAGTTTCGCCGATTGAGGCTTCTATTTTTTTATTAAGATCATCGCCAGATAACACATTACTTCCTTGTAATATATCAAAACTGCCCTTTCCATGCGGTGATGATGTTACAAAAATAACATCATCGTCGTGCCCGTGGTCGTGGA
>CAJQRG010000047.1 GCA_905612225.1 Emcibacteraceae bacterium
CCAAAGATTGATTCTTAAAGTCAGCATTTGCCAGATAGATATAGCAAATTAGGCAAATATTTTTTAACGCCAACCTACATAGTAAATCGAATGCAGATATACCTGCCCATAGCCGAACTCTCAATGAACATTTTTGTTCTCTTAGCCATGGGCGGTAGTGTGGGGTTTTTATCGGGCATGTTTGGAGTTGGCGGCGGCTTTTTAATGACGCCTTTACTTATTTTTGCTGGTATTCCACCTGCCATTGCGGTGGCAACTGAAGCCAACCAAATTACAGCAGCATCTGTTTCTGGTGCAGCTGCACATTGGCGCCGGGGCGGGGTTGATTTTAAAATGGGGACAGTTCTGATAGGTGGCGGTCTTGTAGGTACCTATTTCGGAGCGATGATTTTTACATACTTACGTGAGATTGGTCAGGTTGATTTGATGATTTCTCTGGCTTATGTAATTTTTCTTGGCAGTATTGGCGGCCTAATGTTTGTTGAAAGTGTTCGCAGTATTTTGAAGTCACGTCGGGGGGAGATTACTAAGTCGGTGCGCCGACAGCGTACTTGGGTTGACGCGCTACCGTTTAAAATGCGTTTCAGAAAATCAAAAATGTACATAAGTGCTATTATGCCAATCACCATAGGTTGCCTTGTGGGGGTCCTTGCTGCGATTATGGGAGTTGGAGGTGGTTTTGTCATGGTTCCTGCAATGATCTACCTACTTCACATGCCTACTAATGTTGTTATTGGAACATCTCTATTTCAAATTACTTTTGTTACTGCTGCAGCTACCTATTTTCATTCAATAAATACTCAAACTGTGGATGTAGTGCTTGCAGTGATCCTCCTTACCGCGGCGGTTATTGGCGCTCAAATTGGTGCTGTAGTTGGTGCTAAGCTAAAAGGGGAACAGCTTCGTATTCTGCTTGCAGGTATGGTGCTTTTAGTTTGTGCTAAAATGGCTTTTGATCTGGTTGTGGAGCCAGATGACCTATTTACAATTTCTACTATTGGATTGGGGGGGCACTAATAATGAAATTTACAAGTATTGTTATGTCATTGGGATTTATCTTCTTTATCTCTTCGCTACCAACCCGATCTGAAACGCTGGTGACGGATTTGTCACAGCATGTAATCGAAATTACTTCACAATTTTCTGGAAGTGAGCTTCTCTTATTTGGAGCTTTGGAACGCCACGCGACGGAGAGTATTCAAACTAACGAAATTGCAGTTCAGGGACTTGATTATGATATTATTGTAGTTGTTCAAAGTGATCCGACGGATTTGATGATTAGAAAAAAACAACGAGTAGCTGGTATATGGATTAATAATGAAAATCAAATGGTTAGTGGTGTTCCGGGTTACTATTTGGTCGGATCAACAAGGCCACTAAATGAATTTTTGTCGAAAGAAGATCAGATTGAATTAGAATTAGGCCTCGAAAACATTAAGATTGTTAATGAAAACAATGAAGACATTGGTGATTATAAAGATGCCTTAATCCGTAATATGAAGGCTAAGGGGCTCTATAGGGAAAGCAGCGGTAACATTATTGTGAAGAATGAAATCCTATTTCGAGCAAATTTAGAATTCCCATCAAATATGCCTGTAGGAAATTATAAGGCTGATGTATACCTTGTACGTGACGGTAATGTTATTATTAATCATCGTACGGATCTTCTGGTCGATAAACGCGGAATTGAAAGGTTTATTTATAATTTTGCCCATGATCATCCGGCATACTATGGGATGATGGCAATCTTGGTGGCTTTGTCTGCGGGGCTTTTTACTGGGTTTGTAGCGAGGAAAATTTCTTAACAGTCATTAGTAAAGTTTTACTTATCCAAACCGTAAGGTTTTTATAAATAGTAAATAATATTTTCTGAGCGACTAATAATACACAGAGGTTTAAATGGATAAGAGATTAGGTTTATTGAGGCAAAAATTAAGCGAGCATGAATTATCTGGCTTTCTTATACCTCATACTGATGAACATCAGAGCGAATATACCCCCTCTTATGCGGAACGGTTGGCCTGGATAACAGGATTTGATGGTTCAGCTGGGTTTGGTGTTGTTACTAAGATTGCGGCGGCAGTTTTTGTAGATGGTCGTTATACAATTCAGGCAAAAACACAAGTTGATGGCTTACTCTTTTCTAAACATAAGCTTGATCAAAAATCTATCGAAGACTGGTTATTTAATAATACGGAGCAGGGTGGTATTATTGGCTATGACCCGTGGCTCCATAGTAAGACTTGGCTAAAAACTTTAGCAAAGAAACTATCTGAGAAAAACATTGTCTTAAAAGCCCTTAAAGTTAACCCGATCGATGATATTTGGTCAGAACGTCCTGTTCCGTCCAAGGCTAAGGTAAATGTTCATAAAGATAAGTATTCAGGTGAAAAATCATCCTGTAAGAGAAAAAGAATAGCAATAGAAATCAAAGCCAAAAAAGCAGATGCACTCGTGATTACATCACTAGATAGCATAGCCTGGCTTCTTAATATTCGTGGGACTGATGTTGATTGCACACCATTAGTACTCAGTTTTGCTATTCTTTATGGATCAGGAAAATTAGATTTTTTTATGGATGTTGATAAAATGAATCCTGAGCTTGAAAAGCACTTGGGTTCGTTTGTTACACATTATGATAAGAAAAACTTTGAAGTGGCCTTAAAGGGACTTGGCGCTCGAGGACTAACTGTGCTCGCGGACCCTAAACGTTCACATGCCGCCATTTTTGAAGCATTAGACATTGGAGGTGCAAAAATTATTGAGGCGGCTGATCCCTGCCAACTCGATAAAGCCTGTAAAAATGATGTTGAACTCAACGGGGCAAGAAAAGCACATATTCGTGATGCTGTAGCGATGTGTCGCTTTTTATGCTGGCTTGATGAGCATGGTACAGGCGGAAAAATTGATGAAATTAAGGCAGTTAATAAGCTTTATAATTTTAGGAAAGAGGTCCCACTTTTTCAGGGAAATAGTTTTGATACCATAAGCGGTGTGGGTCCCAATGGGGCAATTGTTCACTATAGAGTGACTGAAAAAACATCTCTCAAGCTTAAAAAAGGTATGATTTATTTGGTTGATTCTGGGGGGCAGTACCTTGATGGCACCACCGATATTACAAGAACCGTTCCCATTGGCGCGCCGACGAAAGAGCAGTGTGATAATTTTACGCGGGTTCTAAAGGGGCATATTGCAGTGGCCTGTGCTTGCTTTCCTGTAGGTAGAACAGGGGCTCATATCGACACACTAGCCAGAAAATCACTGTGGGAGGTGGGGCTTGATTATGATCATGGTACAGGACACGGTGTTGGAAGTTATCTTGGTGTTCATGAAGGTCCACAATCTATATCTCCCTTTAGTTATAATGTGGCATTATCACCTGGTATGATCCTTTCTAATGAACCAGGATATTATAAGGCTGGCCAATATGGCATTAGGATTGAAAATTTAGTGATTGTCAGAAATAGTGATCTTGAAGGTGAAGGAAGGTCTATGCTTAACTTTGAAACTATAACTATGGTACCAATTTCAACTAAACTCCTAAATGTTCACATGATGTCTGTTGAAGAAATTAACTGGTTTAATACTTATCATTCCAAGGTTCGTGAAAAACTCTTTCCGTTACTTGATGAAAAAGAAAAAAAGTGGCTTGTTCAAGCAACTGAGCCGATTATCATCCATTGATTTTCTTAGATGTGTTGGTGAA
>CAJQRG010000048.1 GCA_905612225.1 Emcibacteraceae bacterium
GAACAAGAACTTAAAGTTGATCCACAACTTGGTGGCTCTACTGTTGTGCTCCCTAAGCCTTACCGTAATGAAAATTGGGCTCAGCCCGGTGGGAACAAACAGCATATTTTACACCACTTGGAAATAGCTGATAACCCAAAACGTATTTGGAGTTATGATATCGGTGAAGGGTCTAGCGGGCGAAAAGTTTTAGTATCTGAGCCAGTTGTTAAAAATCATGTGCTATACGCGATTGATGCTAACTCAGTCATATCAGCACTTAATGCTGATACAGGGATTAAAATTTGGGATAAGCAGGTTATAATGGTAGGCGAGACAGAGATGCTTGGATACGGGGGTGGCGTCACTATTGGTGATGATGCCCTGTATTTTATAACTGGATACGGGCATTTTGGTGCACTTGACTTTACGGATGGTCGTGAGCTTTGGGTTGAG
This sequence comes from Emcibacteraceae bacterium, assembly GCA_905612225.1. Lineage (GTDB taxonomy): Bacteria > Pseudomonadota > Alphaproteobacteria > Sphingomonadales > Emcibacteraceae > Pseudemcibacter. Next base: position 436 of record CAJQRG010000048.1, read on the forward strand.
GATATAGGTGTTCCTATGCGAGGTGCCCCCACTTATGCGGATGGTAGAGTATTTGGTGTCACACATGATAATCACATTTTTGCTCTAAATGCAGAAGATGGTGAAATTATTTGGGATGAGGTTGGTATTGCAGAAACAGCTGGTTTAGCTGGGAATGCTAGCCCCGCAGTAATCGGAAATACTATTATTGTAACCTATTCATCAGGTGAAGTTTATGCAATGCGTGTTGAAAATGGTCGAATACTTTGGACCGATACTTTGAACCGCCAGGGTCGCCTTACGGCAATGGCTTCACTCCGTGATATTGACGGTCATCCAGTTATCTACGACGGTAATGTTTATTTAATTAGCCACAGTGGCAGGATGGTTGCTGTAAACTTACGCAGCGGCGTACGTCTTTGGGAGCAAAATGTGGGTTCTGCGGACACACCCTGGGTGGCTGGTGAATTTATTTATGTTGTCACTACTGAATCTGAAGTGATTTGTATGACAAGACGGGAAGGGCGCATAGTTTGGATAACTCAACTTGAACGTTTTTCAGATCCTGACCTTCGTAAAGAACCCGTTCAATGGCATGGCCCCACATTAGCTGGTGACAGAGTTATTGTTACATCATCGCACGGGTACGCATTAACCCTTTCTCCTTATACTGGAGAGGTAACCGGGGGTATTGACCTTCCGAATGATAGCTCTATGGGACCCGTTGTATCTAATGGTACACTTTATTTTTTAGTTGAAGATGGCGAAATTGTCGCTATTCGTTAGACTGCTTCACTTTCATTATGAATTGAATTAACATGACTTTTACTGTTGCAATTATTGGTAGGCCCAATGTGGGTAAATCGACCCTTTTTAATCGATTGGTTGGCAAGCGTCTTGCGCTTGTTGATGATACGCCTGGGGTCACGCGCGATCGTCGTGATGCTATGGCTTCTCTGGGTGAATTTAAGTTTAGGATCATCGATACGGCGGGTCTCGAAGAAGGCAAAGATGATAGCCTATCAGCACGCATGCGACATCAAACCGAAATGGCAATTGAAGAGGCTGACTTTTCACTTTTTATAATTGATGCCCGGGCTGGAGTAACCCCACTTGACAAGCACTTTGCAGATATTTTGCGACGCGGTAAAAAACCAACGGTGCTAGTTTGTAATAAAGCGGAAGGAAGGGCAGGTGATGCCGGTCGTTATGAGGCCTACACTCTTGGTCTTGGTGATCCAATTCCATTCTCTGCAGAACATGGTGAAGGCCTTGCAGATCTTAGTGATGCGTTTGATGAAGCATTGCGCGAACTCGGTATGGATCCACTGGCAAAACCACACGAAGAAGTAGCAATAAAATCAATAATCATTAAAGGTGAAGTAAGTGAAGAAGATGCCCTTCTTAGTGAGCAAGATGACGGCCTTCCAATGCAAATGGCCATTGTTGGTCGTCCCAATGTAGGCAAATCTACTCTAATCAATAAATTGCTTGGTGAAGAGCGAATGCTTACGGGACCTGAAGCTGGTTTAACCCGTGACAGCATTGGTGTTAACTATACATATGAAGGTCGCGAACTTAGAATTTTTGATACAGCCGGATTGCGTCGTAAATCCAGAGTGCAGCAAAAACTCGAAAAACTCTCTGTAGCAGATACTATACGTGCACTGAATTTTGCGGAGGTGGTTGTTTTGCTCATAGATGCGACCCAACCTTTTGAAAAACAGGATTTATCTATTGCCAGTTTAATTGTTCAGGAAGGGCGTGCGTTAGTTATTGGACTTAACAAATACGACCTTTTAGAAAATCGTCAAGAAGTTATGAAGGATATAGCTCACAAGCTTGAACACAGCCTTCCCCAGATTAAAGGTATACCCATTGTTCCAATTTCGGCACTAACTGGTCGTGGGATTGAAAAACTGATGCCTCAAATTTTTTCTACATATAAACTTTGGAACCGTCGAATCAGCACAGCAAAACTTAATAAATGGTTAGCACAAACAATGGCATTTCATCCTGCACCTTCAGTCAAGGGTAGAAGGACAAAAATGCGCTATATGACGCAGGTTAAAACAAGACCTCCATCATTTGCTATTTTTACAAATAGGCCTGCTGATGTTGCGGACAGCTATATTAGGTATCTCCTAAATGAAATAAGGTGGGATTTTGATATGCCTGGCATTCCAATTAGGATCATGTTGAGAAAGGGTGATAACCCTTATAAAAAAGATTAGTTATTATAAATAATATATATATATCTATGGAATTATAGGTAAAAATAATTTTAAAATAGTTGGTAAACTCTTCAATTTAGTACTTAACTGTATATTATATTTTTGCTTTTGAAGGCCAGATAAGTATAAAGCTGTGACTTTTAAAAAAATTAGGTTGAGGTGAGATTATGAAAATCGGTTATACAATGGTTGGTGTCAAGGATATGGCTCGATCTGCTCAATTTTATGATATTATTCTTGGCGTCATTAGTGCTAAGCGCATGATGGAAAATGAAAAATTTGTCCTTTGGAACGATAGTACGGGGCAACCTTCTTTCGCTATTTGCATTCCATTTAATGGTAACGAGGCAACGATAGGTAATGGTTCAATGATTGCATTTGTCGTAGAAAACAATGAAATGGTTCATAAAATTTATGACTGCGCTATTAAGGCTGGGGCAACATGTGAAGGGCCTCCAGGCATTCGTAGCGGTGACTATTATATTTGTTATTTCCGAGATTTTGATGGTAATAAATTAGCTGCCTATCACTATCCTCACGAAGATCATTTATAAGAAATGAGAAAATAGCAAGTATTAGAATAGTGATAAGGGAGTATTTTTAAGTAGTAATAATTTATGGATATCTAACCTCGCTTATAAGCTTCTTTTTAGTTAAAAAAAGAAGTTATTCTTATCTTTTTTCCACATTTGATAATCTACAATTTTTCCATTATCATTAAAAATTGGAGAGCAAAGCTTTAGTAATAATGGCATCAGATCAGCTGGAGTATCAAGAGTATTAGCATCTTCCCCTGGAACAGCACGTGCCCGCATAGCGGTTCGAAGTGCACCAGGATTTAAAATGTTAACTCGAAGGTTAGACATTTCTATTTCTTTTGCATAAGTTTTAACTAAACATTCAAGAGCTGCTTTACTTACTGCATAACCACCCCAGAAGGGTCGCGGATCTCGAACAATATTTGAAGAACCAAGAAAAACAGCCCTTCCATTATTTGATGCGCGTAAAAGTGGGTCTAGGGACCTTATTAAGCGATAATTTGCACTAACATTAATATCTATTAGTTGTTGCCAAACCTTTGGTTTTAAATGGCTGATAGGAGTTATATCACCCAGGATAGCTGCATTGCCAACTAGAATATCAAGCTTGCCATATTTTTCGGCGATTATGCTTCCTAATCTATCAAGGGCGTCATAATCGGTGATATCAAGAGGAACTAATGTGGCTTCGCCGCGTCCATTTGCCTTAATATCATCATCTAGATCTTCAAGAGAACCTACTGTGCGGGCGATAGCTATAACATGAGCACCTTCTGCTGCGAGTGCCTTAGCTGTTGCGTAACCAATGCCTCGAGACGCACCTGTTACAACGGCAATATAATCTTTAAACATCATTAATGGCTATCTGTAAGAAGTGAGAACTGTTTATCATCATCCGACGCATTATTATCGGTAAGTTGAGTTGGATATTCTCCACTAAAACAGGCATCACAGTATTGTGGTATTTTATTATTTCTACCACCCTCACCAACAGCGCGATAAAGCCCGTCAATGGAAATAAATTTAAGGCTATCAGCTCCAATATGCTCCGCCATTTCGTCGATAGACATGCGAGAAGCAAGTAGTTTATCTTTATCCGGCGTATCAACGCCGTAAAAACATGGGTTGGTAGTTGGTGGGCTGGCGATATACATATGAACCTCTTTGGCGCCAGCTTGACGCACCATATCAACAATTTTAACCGATGTGGTACCTCGAACGATACTATCGTCAACAAGAACAACAATTTTACCTTCAAGCTCACCTCGGTTTGCATTGTGCTTAAGCTTTACCCCAAGATGGCGAATAGTATCTGAAGGCTCGATAAAAGTCCGTCCAACATAATGATTTCTTATAATACCAAGTTCAAAGGGAATACCTGCTTCTTGTGCATAACCAATTGCTGCAGGAACGCCGCTATCAGGAACTGGAACTACTAAGTCTGCATCAAGTTTACATTCTTTTGCTAGTTCCTTACCAATATTTTTACGTACTTTGTAGATGCTAGTGCCATTCGTGAGGCTGTCGGGTCGTGAGAAATAAACATGTTCAAATATACATGGTCGCGGGCTTGACGCTGGAAAAGGTTTAACGCTGGTCATGCCGTCTTTGGTGACGGTAACTACTTCACCAGGCTCTACATCTCGAATAAAGTCTGCACCAATAATATCAAGTGCGCATGTTTCAGACGCAAAGATATAACCGTCGTGAGGAAGCTTTCCGATTACCAGTGGACGGACGCCAAGGGGATCCCGAGCGCCTATAAGGCAGTCCTGACTAAGTGCTACAAAAGCAAATGCTCCTTCAACCCGACGCATGGCATCAATAAATTTATCCTGCAAACTTGGATATGTGCTAGTGGCAATTAAATGTATAACGACTTCAGAATCTGATGTGGATTGAAAAATAGCCCCTTTATTGACCAGCTGTTTTTTAAGCGTCAAAGCATTGGTTAAATTACCGTTGTGGCAAACAGCAAACCCACCCCTTGCTAAGTCTGCAAATAGTGGTTGGACATTACGTAGTCCAGCCCCTCCAGAAGTAGAATAACGAACATGCCCAATAGCGCTATCACCTGGCAATGATTCAATCACGGGTTCTGTGTTAAAATTATCAGCTACATGTCCTAGAGATTTATGCGAATAAAATTGTCCATCGGCATGGCTAACTATACCAGCGGCCTCCTGCCCCCTGTGTTGGAGGGCATGAAGACCAAGCACTGTATGGGTTGAAGCTTCCGGGGTCGCAAAAACACCAAATACTCCACATTCATCATTAAATTTATCACTATCTAATTGATGTGTATCAAGATGAGCAGGGGAGAGCTTCGAGGAACTTACATGATCCGTCATTAATTGAACTCGTTTGAGATTACTTGTACATCTATATATTGTTATTTGAAGTTATTGTGAACCTTTTTTTATGATTTTGTGTCCTTGCGGATAAGTTTATCCAATTCTTCCCGGCTTTTATCATCATATTGGGTTTCAGCACCTATAATTTTTTTGTTAGATGGGAAGGCAGGAACAACATTTTTTAGAATATTGAACCATTCTGTACCAAAATGGTTTTCCTCAAACAAAGGCTCATCTTTATAAGGGTTCATGGAATTCACAATGCTTGCCCCATACTCAACCAATGGTCGGGCCTTTGCTTGCAAAAACATTTCAGGATATTCATCCCTTGAGAAAAAAGGTGTGGTGAGGAGATAGGCAAAACTAATTAATAGCATCCCTCGTGCCATTCCAAAAAGAATACCAAGACCGCGATCTAGTGCACCGATGTGGCTATTTTTTATTGTTTTACCAATGATTGCACCCACATACTTAAAGATAATTAAACTAATAATACCAATCGTTGCATAACTAATGATACTAGCCATTATATCTGGTTGAACTAAACCACCTATATAAGGATAAAGTATTGGGTGACCTTGAAGAGTAACAAAAAGTGCTAAAACCCATGCTATAAGACTGAAGGCTTCGGTTGTAAAACCTCGAGTTGTGGAGATTAAAATTGATGACCCTATGATCAATAGAACTATAATATCTATGGCGTTAATGTTCTTATCCTTTTACTTTTATTATATTATTCAAGGTTTGGGGCTATAATATCAACAAGTTTTATTAATTGGTCTAATTCAGCTATTTTTATTTTTTTATTTTTATGCTTAAGTTTTGATGGAATAAATGCTTGAGAAAATCCAAGCTTTTGAGCTTCTTTAAGTCGGGCATCTGCCTGGCCAACAGGTCTTATCTCACCTGAAAGAGCAATTTCACCAAAAATTATTGTTTCCTTCGCAATAGGGTCACCAGACAGTGATGATATTAATGCTGCTGCGACTGCTAGGTCAGCCGCGGGTTCTGATATTTTCAGTCCACCGGCAACATTAAGATAAATATCAAAAGCGCCAAGGCCAAGACCGCAACGCGCATCAAGCACAGCAATTATCATAGCAAGACGTGCACTGTCCCAGCCAACAACCGCACGGCGCGGGGTTCCAAGGGATGACTGAGCGACGAGGGCCTGAATTTCAACTAGCATTGGTCGAGAGCCTTCCATCCCAGCGAAGACGGCGGCTCCGATTACATCACCGTCACGATCACCAAGAAATAATGCAGATGGGTTTGGTACTTCTGAAAGGCCTAGTTCACCCATTTCAAAAACACCTATTTCATCTGTACCACCAAAACGATTTTTTACTGCTCGAAGAATTCTAAATTGGTGTCCACGATCTCCTTCAAAATAAAGAACAGTATCGACCATGTGTTCAAGTACCCGAGGGCCGGCGATCTGTCCATCCTTTGTGACGTGGCCAACAAGTAAAACGCAAACATTTTTTTTCTTGGCAAACCGGATCAATTCTTGAGCACAGGTTCTAACCTGAGATACAGTGCCAGGGGCGCTTTCAATAGTGTCAGCATACATAGTTTGGATGCTATCAATTACTACAACATCTGGGCATTTACCTTTGGTAAGGGTTGCCAAGATATCACGGAGGTTAGTTTCGGAGGCAAGACTAACATTGCTATCAGAAAGGCCAAGTCTTTCAGCGCGCATTCTTACTTGTGCAACCGACTCTTCACCAGATATATAGACGGTTGTGACATTATTTTTTGCAAGCTTGCTAACTGCTTGAAGGACTATGGTTGATTTGCCTATACCTGGGTCCCCGCCGATAAGTATTGCAGAACCGTGAACGAGCCCACCACCGGTAACTCGATCAAATTCACCAATATTTGAGATCATGCGTGGTAATATTTCTTCATCCCCCTTTAAAGTTGATAGGGGAATAATGCTACCTTTTGCGGTGACTAGTTTACCAAGACCGGTAGGAGAATTTTCGGATTCTTCCTCAACTAATGTGTTCCATTCGCTGCAGCCTTCGCATTGCCCCATCCACTTGCTATAGCTAGAGCCACAACTATTACAGATATATATGCGTTTTTGTTTTGCCATTTAAGGCCTTATCCTTTTAAAATTTCCATTTTGATTGGTCCACTAGCTTTGCCGTTAACAAACTGATCAATAAAATCGTTACCACTATTATCAATTAAGTCGCGTGGGCCAGTCCAAATAATGTTACCCTGATAAATCATTGCTACAGTATCAGCAATTTTTCGAACACTTGACATATCATGTGTTATGGTGACGGCAGTAGCACCCACATCTTTTACGCATTCAACTATCAACTCGTTAATAACATCGGACATTATTGGATCAAGTCCTGTTGTTGGTTCATCAAAAAAGATAATATCTGGATTTGTCGCTATTGCACGCGCAAGACCTACACGTTTTTGCATGCCTCCAGATAACTCTGATGGGTTTAATATTCCTACATCGGGAGAAAGGCCAACCCTCCGCAGTTTTTCAATAGCTATTTCTTTAGCTTCGTCGCGTTCATAAGTCCGTTGGGCAAGCAAACCAAAAGCGACATTTTCCCAAACAGGGAGACTATCAAACAGGGCAGCACCCTGAAATAACATGCCAAATTTATTAAGAATACTTTTACGGTCTTTATTGGATATGTTGACCATTTCTGTTCCATCAATTTTAATGCTACCACTATCAGGATGTATTAAGCCAAGAATACATTTAAGCATAACCGATTTACCAGATCCAGAACCGCCTATGATGACCATACTTTCACCAGGCATAACCTTTAGACCAACACTTTCAAGAACCACTTTTTCGTTAAATTTTTTTCTAAGGCCGTTAAGTTCTATTTTTGGAGTTTTGTTAATCATGATGAAAAAAACATCTCCGTAACTACATAGTTTGAAACAAGAATCATGATGCAAGCAGAGACGACTGCATTGGTTGTTGCAATACCAACTCCTTGAGCACCACCACGGGCATTAAATCCATGATAACATCCCATTAAAGATATAAAAAAACCAAAGACTGTTGCTTTTGTCAATGAAGCTATTACATCAATTGTTTCAAGAAAATCTATCGTTGACCTCATATAATTAGCGCTATTAAAACCGAGTTTTGTAGTTGCTAGTAAGTAACCACCCATTACGCCGATGGTATCTGCGACTACAACTAACATTAACGGCATCATTATTACAGTCGCGAGGATCCTTGGGGCGATTAAAAATTTAAAAGGTTCTGTGGATAAGGTTTGAAGTGCATCTATTTGTTCTGTCACCCTCATTGTTCCAAGTTCTGCTGCCATAGACGCGCTGACACGACCGGCTACAATCAAACCACAAAGAGTTGGTCCCAGCTCTCGAACCATACCAATAACCACTATTGTGGGCAGCGTACTTTCTGCATTAAAACGCGAACTTCCCTCGTAAATATTAACCGCAAGAGCGGCACCAGTAAATAGTGTTGTAAGGCCAACAACTGGCAATGAATAGTAACCAATATTTATCATTTGGCGAATAAGTTCGCGAGGATAGTAAGGGGGGGTTAGCATATGGGTAATGGTTTTAGTGGCAAAAACTCCAACCCGGCCAGCTGCCCTTAAAAAAGATATGATAATCCGTCCGAAAACGGCTAAGAAATTCATTAAATTCACGTCCTTAGATTATAATTTCTATTATATCTGTGACCGATGCCGGTCAAAATTTCATATGGTTCTAAAGTAGAGACTTTGGCCACCATTTCAAGTGTTATATGTGTACCCAGTATTTCTGCAATGTCTGTGACTGTGACACAATCAAATTCTTTTTCCGTAATATCCACTGCTATCATATCCATGGATACTTTTCCGATTACTGGTGCAAATGCGCCAGCAATAAAAACGTGGGAATTTCTATCATTAGTTTTAAGTATTCCATCAGCGTATCCCACGTTAAGAAGTGCAACTCGAGAGTTTCGGTTTGCAGTCCACATCGCTTTATAGCCCACGGACATACCAGGACTAAGGTTTCTGATTTGCAAAATACGAGCGTTTAAAGTGACGACATCATGAATTCCATTAGGGCGAGTAGGAAGTCCGGGATTACCTCCATAGAGCATTATGCCTGGTCGAACTAAGTCAAAATGATAATCTTTACCAAGATAGATACCAGCTGAATTTGAGAGACTGGCTGGCACATTTTTTAATTCGTGGGTAATTTTAGTAAACTTATTAAGTTGATCATTATTACTTTTATTATCAACTTTCTCGGAATTAACAAGATGACTTAAAATCAGACTTATTTTTAAGTCATTAGTATTATTTAGAAAGTTTTCAGTATCAACCTTACTCAAACCTAAACGGTTAATACCTGTGTCAAAATGTATTGCGCAGGACTGTCGGCGGCCATTCCACAGTTTTATTTGATTTAAATCATTCAGTATAGGCCGGATATTATGAGTGAGGTAGGTATCAACTTGTTCTGGAAAGATTCCATCAAAAACGTAAACTATTGCATCTGGAAGGATTGTTCTTAGGTTTATAGCTTCGACCAGATTAGCAACAAAGAAAGTATTACATTTTGAGTTATAGTAAATCGCTCGTGCTACTTTTTCCAGGCCAAGTCCGTAAGCGTTTGCCTTAACTACAGCTGCGCAGTCTGCACCTGAAGAAATGTCTGAAAGAGTAATATAATTATTAATTATACTACCCAATTCGACATCAAGTTGGGCTGAAGATTTTTGCAAGACGTCAGAGATTTTCATATTTAGTGTTTTTCTGCGTGGTATCCCGGGCTTAATGGTCTATCACTGAATTTTGTGATTTCAGCTTCAAATTGAAGTTCAATAATTCCAGTCGGTCCGTGACGTTGCTTGCCGATTATGAATTCGGCAAGACCTAACAGTTTTTCGCCTTCCTCTAGCCACTGCATATGCTCAGGCGTACCGTTGTCGGGCTCTTGCTGTTGATGATAATATTCCGGTCGGTAAACGAAGGTCACCATATCAGCATCTTGCTCAATAGTGCCAGATTCACGCAGGTCTGATAAGAGGGGTCTTTTATTGTCGCGGCTTTCAATAGCCCGGCTTAACTGCGATAATGCAATCACGGGGATTTCGAGTTCCTTGGCCAAGGCCTTGAGACCACGGGTAATTTCCGAGACTTCTTGAACCCTGTTTTCGGGACCTCTGCCTTTTCCAGTAGTTCCACGTAGAAGCTGTAAATAATCAACGATTACAAGTCCGAGCCCCTTTTGACGCTGTAGTCGCCGAGCTCGTGTACGTAGAGCGCCAATTGAAAGCCCAGCTGTATCGTCGATGTGAAGGGGTAGGCCCTCAAGCTCCATGGCGACACGAGAGAGCCGATTAAACTCTTCCTGGCTAAGCTTACCCTGGCGCATATCCTGGGAAGATAGTCCAGCCTGTTCTGCTAAAATCCGGCTTGCGAGTTGGTCTGCTGCCATTTCAAGAGAGAAAAATCCAACTACAGCGCCTTTATTCTGATCATCTGGTACACCAGTTTCCTTGTCGTGCTTATAAGCCTTGGCAGCATTAAAGGCAATGTTTGTGGCCAAAGCCGTTTTGCCCATTGCTGGACGACCCGCTATAATAAGTAAATCAGATTTGTGAAGACCACCTATTTTTTTGTTAATGCTATCAAAACCAGTAGTTATACCAGCAAGTCCACCTTTTCGTTGGAGCGCACTACCTATTACATTTATAGCGGTGACAGCAGACGTTTTAAAATCTTTAAAGCCACCCTCGGCCGTACCATTTTCGGCCATAGAATAAAGTTGTTTTTCAGCATCCTCAATTTGTTCCTTTGATGTTTCCTCTACATCAAACTCGTAAGCATTATTAACAATCTTGGTGCCAAGGTCTATCAAGTTACGGCGAACAGCAAGATCATATATTAGTAGTCCATAATCAATAGCATTTATAATTGTAATCGCTGAAGCTGCTAGTTTAGCTAGGTATTTTGCCCCTCCAACATCTTCAAGCAGCTGATCTTTTTCAAAGAATGGTTTTAAAGTTACGGGGGTTACAAGTTGACCTTTTTCGATCATAATTTGGCTAGATTCATAAATCTTTTTATGTGCGCCATTGGCAAAGTGATCTGGTTGCAGAAAGTCTTGAACCTTCTCCATTACATCGTTATTAACAAGGATAGCCCCAAGCAGTGCTTGCTCAGCCTCAAGGTTGTGGGGGGCCTCCTTGTAGGAGATATCCTCAATAGGGTTGTTTTCTGAGCGATCATTGTCCTGAATGATCGGAATTTCTGAATAATCTGACATTGGAGTACTCGATTTAAAAAATATACTTTCACTATATTACTATAATTTGAGAATGTATATCTTGAAAAATTCAAAAATTATTAAATAATTTAATTTATTGATGATTTTTCTTATAATAAAAGAAAAAATATTAATTTAATTATTAACTGTTTAGAATCGATAAACCTTTAATCTGCAGTCTTTAGTTCCTTATAAATTCTCAAATTGCCATAAAAAAGGGCCGCCAAAAGGCAGCCCTTTAAAAAAATGTGTAAGAGAGTTATTTATTTACTTCATCTTCATCTGCAGATTTTTCTAATACCACAGAGGCATCTTCTTCATTAGCATCAGGGTTTAATGCTGTATCAGCGTCTTCTTCATTTTCGAAGAAGTCCTCAACTGCAAACTCTTCGCTTTCTGCATCGGCATCGATGTCTCCGCCAGCGGCTTGGATTTCTGCTTCTTCTGTAGAGCGTGCTACGTTAACAATAATACTAATATCAACCTCAGCATGAAGACGAACTGTTATGTCATAAAGGCCAAGTGTCTTAAGAGCACGGTTAAGAATAATTTGGTTTTTACCAACCTTATAACCATTTGCTTCAAGAGCGTCAGCGATATCACGAGATGATACTGAACCGAATAGCTGACCACTTTCACCAGCTTGACGGATAAGTATAACAGATACATTTATCATTTTACCTACAACTGCTTCAGCTTCTGATTTTGCCGCAAGGTTATTTGCTTCAATATCTTTCCGCTGCACTTCAAATACTGCCATGTTAGCTTTAGTTGCTCGGAGAGCTTTCTTCTGCGGAAGAAGAAAATTGCGTGCAAAGCCGTTTTTGACTGAGACAACGTCACCGATTTGGCCTAGTTTTGCCACACGTTCGAGTAGGATAATATCCATGATAGTTCTCCTTATTTATTTAGGTATGAGATGAGAGCTAAATTACGTGCACGTTTAATAGCCTTTGAAAGCTCACGCTGTTTTTTCGCTGATACGGCTGTGATGCGGCTTGGTACAATTTTACCGCGTTCTGACACATAACGAGAAAGCGTACGAACGTCTTTGTAATCAATTTTTTGTGCATGGGATCCTGAAAAAGGACATGTCTTACGACGGCGAAAGAACGGACGGCGTGCACCTGCCTGTGATGATGATGCGCTATCTATGCTCATGATTTGTCTCCCTCAGTTTTTTCTTCGCGTTTAAAACTTGGCTTGTCATCGCGATTAAAGCTAGGGCGTGGCCCTCGGTCATCACGTCCTGGACGGCTGTCACGATCCCTGGAACGAAGAACAACACTATCACCTTCTTCAAATTCATCCACACGGATTGTCATGAAACGGATTACATCCTCATGAAGACGCGCATTGCGCTCTAATTCTGCAATAGCTGAGTGAGGGGCATTTAGGTTCAAATGAACATAATGGCCCTTTTTATATTTTTTAATACGGTAAGCAAGAGGGCGAAGACCCCAAGACTCTGTCTTGGCAACTTCACCGCCATTATCAGAGATAATTTTAGTGAAGAATTCAGTTATCGCGTCAACCTGTTGAGGTTGGATATCCTGCCTAGCGATATATGTGTATTCATATAAAGACATTTAGCAATTTCCTTTAGTAGTTTCTCTATCGGGGTAGCAGCGAATATCAAAAAGCCACATTACAAAATTAACCGATCTCTTATGTAATTCATAAGAAGCGCGCAATATACATGAAACCTTATGTAACGCAAGGTGTATATAAAGATTTTTATTTTTTTTTATCAATTAAAAATTCAGCTTTTCTTGACAGTGTGGGGTGATTTGATATGTGTTGGTTAATATTTTAATTTACTCGAGGATTTTTTTTATATGAAAAGGGCATTTGTATTCCCAGGTCAAGGTAGTCAAGTCGTTGGGATGGGTAAGGAATTGGCTGAAAACTCAACCCACGCACGATCTGTTTTTGATGAAGTAAATGATGCGCTCGATCAAAATTTGTCATCTCTCATGTTCGAAGGCCCCATTGAGGATTTAACACTTACATCTAATGCACAACCAGCACTAATGGCAACAAGCATAGCTGTTGTCCGTGTACTCGAAAAGGAATTTGGTTTAAAACTCAGTGAACTAGTAACCTATATGGCGGGGCATTCCCTTGGCGAATATTCGGCACTTGCAGCTGCGGGTACGTTAAATTTATCGGATACAGCAAGGTTATTAAAGATCCGTGGGGAAGCGATGCAACGTGCTGTACCAGTTGGTATTGGTGCTATGGCAGCGATTATGGGAGCTGAGTTTTCAGTAGTTGAAGATATTGCTGCCAAGGCAGCTGATGAAGAAGTGTGCACGGCAGCAAATGATAATGCCGATGGTCAAGTTGTAATCAGTGGACATAAGGGTGCTGTCGAGCGGGCTATGAACATGGCAAAAGAAGCTGGTATTAAAAGAGCTATTTTACTTCCGGTTAGCGCTCCATTTCATTGTGTACTTATGCAACCCGCTGCTGATGAAATGGCTGATGCGCTTGCAGGAACAACCTTCAATTCTCCAAGTGTTCCTATAATCACTAACGTAAGTGCAGATGTAGTTAGTGATCCAAATGTTTTACGAAGTCAGCTAGTTAAACAGATAACTGGACGTGTAAGATGGAGAGAAAGTGTTTTGAGAATGGGTGAGCTGGGAATTACTGACCTTACAGAATTGGGAACGGGCAAAGTTTTAGGTGGTTTAGTTAAGAGGATTAATAAAGAAATTTCAGGAAAATCTATTCAGACAATGGCTGATATTGAGGCCTTTGTTATTGAATTAAATTTATAATGGAGAATATAAAAAATGTTTAATTTAATTGGTAAAAGTGCGTTAATTACAGGTGCCTCAGGTGGTCTTGGTAACACAATTGCCCGTGCTCTTCATGGTGCAGGTGCAAGTGTAGCTCTTTCTGGTACGCGTGAAGAACCACTAAAAATGCTTGCTGATGAACTTGGTGACGGTGCTTATGCAGTACCCGCTAATCTCAGTGAAGCTGATAGTGTAAAAAAACTTTCAAAAGTGGCAGCTGAAATAATGGGAACCGTTGATATTTTAGTCAATAATGCTGGAATCACTCGCGATAATATCTCTATGCGCTTAAAAGACGAAGATTGGGATGAAGTTATGCAGGTGAATTTGAAGGCTGCTTTTAATCTAACTCAGGGTGTGATGCGGGGTATGATGAAAAATCGATGGGGTCGAATTATTAATATCACCTCCATTGTGGGCGTAACGGGAAACCCGGGGCAGGTTAATTATGCTGCATCTAAAGCTGGTATGATTGGCATGTCTAAAAGCTTTGCTCATGAACTTGCATCAAGAAACATTACCGTTAATTGTGTTGCCCCAGGTTTTATTGAGAGCCCTATGACAGATAATCTCACAGAAGACCAAAAAATAGCCTTATTAACTAACGTTCCTGCTGGCCGCCTCGGTAAAGGAAATGAGATTGCTGCAGGTGTTTTATACTTAGCTAGCCCAGAATCTGCCTATATTACAGGACAAACTTTGCACATAAATGGTGGTATGGTGATGATTTAGGACTTGGCAAATCCTATTTAAGTGTGGTAGGAAGCCCCAAACTCTATTTAGAGTTAGAAAAAATGTTTAACAGAGGCTTAGTTGTAAGCCCCTTTATTTAAGGATTAAGAAATGACTGATGTAGTTGAAGCCGTAAAAAAAATCGTTATAGAACATCTTGGTGTTGATGAAGATAAAGTTACAAATACAGCAAGTTTTATAGACGACCTAGGCGCCGATAGTCTTGATACGGTCGAATTGGTTATGGCTTTTGAAGAAGAATTTGGTTGTGAAATTCCAGACGATGCAGCAGAAAAAATTCTTACTGTCCAAGATGCTATCTCTTTCATCGAAGCAAATGGTTAATTTCTGAGTTTATCTCAGAAAAATAAAATGACCGCGAACTAAATTATCTATATTATTTAGATAAAATTACGTTCGCGGTCTTGTTATATGTGTTTTTTTTGGGTAGCATCCGCATCAATGTACAATATTTTAAGGTTTAATGAATGAGAAGAGTTGTTGTAACGGGGCTTGGCTTAGTAACTCCACTGGCATCTGGCCTCGAGAAGTCATGGGAACGTTTAATCGCTGGGGAGAGCGGTGCGGGGCCAATTACTAGATTTGACCCGGTAGGACTTTCTGCGCAGGTTGCTTGTGAAGTTCCGTTAGGGGACGGTAGCAATGGGACATTTAATGCCGATGATTGGATGGAACCTAAAAACCGTAAGCGAGTTGATGATTTTATTTTATACGGTATGGCTGCTGCAGACATGGCAATGGCTGATAGTGGATATGTAGCTGAAACTATTGAACAAAAATGGCGTTCTGGTGCCCTTATTGGTGCCGGTATCGGAGGCCTTCCGGGTATAGAGAAGGAAAGTATAAATATGAACGAACGTGGTGTTCGTAAGGTGAGCCCTCATTTTATTCCACGTTGTTTGATTAACCTTGTTGCGGGAAATGTTTCAATTCGTCATGGTCTAATGGGCCCGAACCATGCTGTAGTAACGGCCTGTGCCTCCGGTACGCACGCCATTGGTGATGCAGCCCGAATGATAGCACTCGATGACGCAGATGTTATGGTAGCTGGAGGTGCGGAAGCAGCTATTTGTGGAGTTGGCGTTGCTGGATTTAACCAAGCCCGTGCGCTAAGCACTCATTTTAATGATACGCCAGAACGTGCATCGCGACCTTATGACAAGGACCGTGATGGTTTTGTAATTGGTGAAGGTGCAGGGATGTTAATACTTGAAGAGTATGAGCACGCTAAGGCTCGCGGTGCCAATATTTATGGTGAAGTAATTGGCTACGGCCTCTCTGGTGATGCGCACCATGTTACTGCGCCATCGCCGGATGGAAGTGGTGGTTATCGGGCTATGGAAGCAGCTTTTAAACGCGCTCAAATTGACCCTTCTGAAATTGGCTATGTTAATGCTCACGGTACCTCAACCCCGCTGGGCGATGAAATTGAATTTAACGCTGTTAAGCGTATGTTTGGCAATGCAGCAGGCAAGATTGCCATGTCATCTACAAAGTCAGCAATTGGCCACTTACTGGGCGCCGCTGGCGCAGTTGAGGCTGTATTTAGTATCCTTGCTATGCAGCGAGGAGAAATTCCACCAACTTTAAACCTTGATAATCCATCTGATGGAATTAATGGTATTAATCTTGTGCCTCATGAGGCACAGCAAAAATCAGGTATTAATGCTGTACTTTCTAATAGCTTTGGCTTTGGTGGTACAAACGCATCGATTATTATCAAGCGAGTTTAATGAGAGGTCTAACAAAGTACATAATATTATTATTTACCGGCAGTGTCATTTTTTTTGTGATATTTGCATACTTACTTTACCAAGCCTTTCATATTCCTTCTCAAGTAAATCAGGATAGTGTTTTCCTTCTACCTGAAGGACAAGGACTTATTCATACATCCCGCCAACTTGAAGAAGAAAGGTTGATCACTAACCGTGATATATTTAAATTCGGTGTGATACTTAAAGGTGAGGACAGTAACCTAAAAGCTGGAGAATTTTTAATACCAGCCCAGCAAAGTATGGATCAAATAATGAAGATACTAGTCCATGGTAAGGCTATTCAACATAGCCTCACTATCCCTGAAGGCTGGACTAGTTATCAAATTGTAGAATATTTAAACAGTATAGAGAACCTCAGTGATAATATCGAAGAATTACTTATAGAAGGTAGTATTTTACCAGATACCTATAACTATATTAATGGTGCTAGCCGGATTGGTATTCTAAGCCGAATGCAAAAACAGCAGCAGGACTTACTAAAAATACTGTGGGGTTCGCGTGATCCCGACTTACCCTTAGAAAATATTAATGAGGCTATAATTCTTGCATCCATAGTAGAGCGAGAAACTGGTCTTCCTGAGGAAAGGCGCCACATTGCTGGTGTGTTTATTAATCGACTTCTGCGTTCTATTAGACTTCAGTCTGATCCAACAGTTATTTATGGAATTAATAAGAAGGGATTTTTAAGTCGAGGGCTAAAACGTAGTGAATTGAATGATAATAAGAATTTCTACAATACATACAAGATTGATGGTTTGCCTCCAAGCCCGATTGCCCATCCGGGCAAGGCATCCATAGAAGCAGTTTTGCACCCGATGTTGACAGATGACATTTACTTTGTTGCCGATGGAACAGGAGGGCACGCCTTTGCAGTAAGTCTTAATGAGCATCAAAAAAACGTAAGGGAGTGGAGAAAAATTGAAGCAACTAAGAAATAAATTACTTTTGAGGTAATTTTTTTAATAAATATTCAAGGATAAAATCTGGAACTAACCGCTGCGCAATAAACGTTATGACGTGCATTTGCCAAGGAAAAATAATGTGTGGATTATTTTTTTCAAGTCCGCTACGGATGATTTTTGCAGCTTGATCAGCCTCAATTAAAAATGGCATTTTAAATTTATTTTTTTCGGTTATCCGACTTTTTACAAAACCAGGGCTGATAACGTTTATTTCAAGCCCATCCTTACAATAAAGCCCCCTGAGTGCCTCGCCGTAGGCTTTTACAGCGACTTTACTTGTTGAATAAGCTGGCGCAGAGGGAAGGCCGCGAAACCCGGCTACTGAGGCAACAACAGCAATTTGCCCCTTGCCACGTGGTTTCATACATTTAATTGCAGGATGGACAGTATTAAAAACACCAATGACATTAATATCAAAAATATTTTTAGTATGAACTGAAATATTGTCTGAATTGGATAAACTACTAGAAATTCCAGCATTCGCAATAACGAGATCAAGTGGGTGACAACTGAGTATCCAGGCGGACATTGATACTTCATCCCTAACATCAATTGTATCAATGTGAACGGTGGCGCCGCTGGTTTTGCAATCAGCTTTGATGGTCTCCATTCGTCCCTTATTTCTTCCTGACAAATGAAGAATAATACCAGGTTCAGCATACTCGTGTGCCAATGCTGCCCCAATACCGCTACTTGCTCCAGTTATTAATATAGATTTAGGGTTTTTCAAACGTACTCTTCCTGTTATACTTTTTTTAATTTTAATAACAATACAGTGCAATATGACATTATCAAGTATGACAGGCTTTGGACGTTCTAATAACCACTATGAGGACTATAGTTGGATCTGGGAATTAAAAAGTGTTAATGGCAAGGGCCTTGATGTGCGCGCGCGCATTCCACAAGGTTTTGATACTTTGGATAAATATGTAAAAAGTGTCGCTAAAAAGGTATTATTTAGAGGCAACCTAAATATATTATTACAAATAAAGAAAGATGGTATCAAGACAGTTATAAATGTTAATGAGGAAGTGCTTGATAAATTAATAACAATTGCAAAGAATGCTGCAATTAAACATAATTTGCCCATACCATCCATAGATAACTTATTAACAATACGTGAAGTGATAGAAGTTAGCAATGATGATGCGGAAGAGGACATAGAAAAGGGGCGGGATAAGGCTGTAAAATTAAGCTTTGATGAGGCAATAAAATCTTTGATAAGCTCGCGGAAGGAGGAGGGGGCTGCGACCTACAATATGTTAAGTTTTATTCTTGATGATATTGACAGATTACTGAGTGAGGCTGAAGCTATTGCTGTAAAACAGCCAGAGCTATTAAAAGAAAAATATGAAAAAAAACTTGGTTCACTCTTCGATAACAAACAAGATGTTGATCCTGATAGGCTTGCTCAAGAAATTGTTCTGCTTGCTTTAAAATCTGACATTAAGGAGGAGACCGATCGCTTAAATGCTCATATTGTATCAGCGCGAAAACTGCTTGTATCTGATGGACCCGTGGGCAGAAAACTAGAATTCTTAACCCAAGAATTTAGCCGTGAAATCAATACTTTATGTTCTAAATCTTCAGATATAAGATTAACTAATGTAGGTTTAGCATTGAAGGTAGCAATCGACCAGTTTAGGGAGCAGATCCTAAATGTTGAATAATAAGGTTATCGATACATTCAAAATTTGTTGATGGACCTTTTTTGGGAATAATGTTTATATATAATAAACAAAATATAATTAATGATACGGGATTCTTTTGTGCAAAATCATGAAATAAAAAGAAGAGGATTACTCCTTGTGTTGTCCTCACCATCAGGTGCAGGGAAATCAACACTCTCCAAATTGCTTTTGGAAAAAGATGATAATATTATTTTATCGGTTTCAAGCACAACCCGAGCCTCTCGCCAAGGGGAAATTGAAGGTAAAGATTATAATTTTGTTAGTAAATCTGCATTTGAAGACTTAGTTCGTCAAAATGGATTTTTAGAACATGCAACCGTTTTTGAACATTCTTATGGAACACCGGCTGCGCCAGTTGAGGATCTGCTGAAAAAAGGAAGTGATGTTCTTTTTGATATTGACTGGCAGGGCACGCAGCAACTTAATGAGAAGGTGGGAGCTGATCTGGTAAGAGTTTTCATCCTGCCACCCAGCAAACGTGAGCTTGAAAAAAGACTTAAATCCAGGGCACAGGATAGTGATAGAGTTGTATCAATGCGTATGGCAAAGGCTGATGCTGAAATAAGTCATTGGGCTGAATATGATTATGTGATTATTAATGATGATATTGATCAAGCAGAAGCTGAACTCTTTACTATTTTAAAAGCTGAGCGAATGAAGCGCTTTAGGCAATCAGGTATTGCATCATTTGTTGGTGCTTTAACACAAAATTAAATACTTAATATTTTACTTTTGATACTCGAGTGCTAATTTAGAAAAATCGCTAACTGATAACTCTTCGGCACGTGCAGTTTCTAAAATACCAGCAGCAAAAAGTTTAGGAATTGGATCTGTTCCCAGAGCTTTTAAACTGGCACGCAGCATTTTTCTGCGCTGATTAAATGCTGCAGATACAAGCCTTTCTAATACTTTTTGTTCTGGTGCATCCGCGGCCTCCGAACGGGGAGTAATATGGACAATAGATGAAGTAACTTTAGGTGGAGGAATAAATGCCTGTCTTGGAATATCAAATAATATTTCCACATCGGCTCTGTACTGACAAAGTACCGATAGACGTCCATATGCTTTACTTCTAGGTTCAGCAACTATTCTCATGCCAACTTCTTTTTGAAACATCAATGTTAAGGATGTAAACCATGGCTTCCACTTTTTTGCTGTCATCCATTTTACTAACAGGGCGGTTCCTACATTGTAGGGGAGGTTTGCAACAATATGTATATCTTTACCACCTGTGTCACCTATGAGTGCACATTCATCTAATTTTAGAGCGTCTCCATGAAAAACTGTTAGTGCCCCATTATAGGCATCAGAAACGTCAGTAAGTGCTTCTATGCATCGGTGATCCATTTCTACAGCAACCACCCTTGAAGCACCCTGCATTAATAACCCACGGGTTAATGCACCTGGTCCGGGGCCAACTTCATAAACAATTGAATCTTGGAGATTACCAGCAGCTCGAGCAATTTTTTGTGTTAGGTTGAGATCTGTGATAAAATTTTGACCGAGTATTTTTTTTGCCCGAAGGTCATAATTATTTATAACATCTCGGAGTGGAGGAAGGCCATCACTGTTCATATTAGTTTTTTTTCAGCAGCACTGTTAGTTCTTGAAAGTTTATCTGCTAATTGTAGTGAATTTATCATACTTGTTGGATTAGCAAGTCCTTGGCCTGCTATATCAAAAGCAGTACCATGATCTGGTGAAGTTCTAACAATTGGAAGACCTAAGGTGAGATTAACACCTGCGTCGAAGTCAATTGTCTTAATAGGGATCAATGCTTGGTCATGATACATACAGATTGCCACATCATACTTTGCACGTGCAGACTTATGAAACATAGTATCTGCTGACATGGGTCCAAAAATGTGAATATTTTTTTTCTTAAAAATTTCTATCACAGGGGCTATTATATCACTATCCTCCGTGCCCATGGAGTTATCTTCGCCGGCATGTGGATTTAAACCCGCAACGGCTATTCTTGGGAAAGGAATATCAAATTTTTCTTTCAAAGCATCGTATACTGTCTCGATGCTGCGTATAAGTAATTTTTGATTTAAAATTTCTGGGACTTTACTGAGTGCTACATGGATTGTCACAGGCACAACACAAAGTTCATCACTGGCAAGCATCATAACTGGGTGATAGTCTTTACCGGTATATTTTTTAGAGAGAGAAGCAAGATATTCCGTGTGGCCTGGAGAATTAAAACCTGCACTGTAGAGGGATGACTTATGAATAGGACTAGTTACCATGGCACTTGCCCTACCATTTATTACAAATTCTACTGCCTTATCAATAGCGTCTAGTACCATTGGTGCTGTTTCTGTTTTTGGCAGTCCAAACTTAAAATCAACCTCATAGGCAAAATCAATTACTGGCAATGATTTTTCAAATAAAGGAGCAGCCTGATGTGGGGAGGTTATAACACTTATGGGAACATTCAAACCAAGGTCTTCTGCCTGCTTTTGCAAAATAGTGGCGCTTCCTATAACAAAAAAAGGATTAAGGTTATTTTCACTTCGTTTAATCCAAGCTTTAAGGGTTACTTCTGGTCCTATACCAGAAGGTTCGCCCATAGTTACCGCAATAGGGGTCATGATTTTTTTTAAATTTTTCATTGCGTTTTCTAATTACCGGTAATCAACAATAGCATCGCGGCGAAGGTCGCGTAAATGGCGTCTGGCGATAAGTTGAAGCCTCGATGATGTCATATCCTTAAGCACAGCTTCATACTCCGGAAGCACTATTTGAGGTATGTCCTTGCTGCAAAGTACAAAGCTTCTGTAACCCTCTTCTTCATCGCTAAGCGGTGTGCCATAACCAACATCTAACTTTAAAATTTCTGCTCTCATTTCAGCAGGTAAGTCGCCAACGCGGACAACGCCGGTTGTGCCAGTATTAGTAGCGTTAAGGGTCGTTGCTATTATTTCAGTTTCTTCACAGGTGTTTGAGGACTGAATTACCTTTAATACTGATTTTTTTAGTTGCCCTAGGGTATCATCCTGAAATTCCTTTTTTGAGAAAAATAAAAATCTAAGGTTTACGGCGATATCGTTTTCGTTAAGTGTAAGGATCCGTCTTTTATTGTTGAGTTTGAGAATATAAACTCCCTGTTCTGTTACAATAGGTTCAGTAATAGTACCAGTTTCAAGTAAACGAATTTCCGTGTTTACCTCTTCTGGTAACTCATTATCCATAATCCACCCCATATCGCCGCCCACAGAGGCGGTAGAGGATTGAGAAAACTGTTGGGCGACCCTTGGGAAATCAACTCCTGTAGCTAGTTGCTCGTGCATTATATTTGCAGCAGATTTAACTTCTTCTCGCTGTGCATTATTAGAAATAGGTAAAAATATTTCACTTACTTGAAACTCAAACTTTCCTTTGTCGCGTTCCATTTTTTCTATATAATTCATAACTTCATCATCGGTGACGTTTGCCATTGGCTCTAAAAGGCCGAATGTAACACGCTGCCAAGCCATAGAACTTCCCAATTGTGCTTCTAAGGTTTTTTTTTCAACACCAGCTTCATTTAGGCGAGTTTCAAGCACATCCGGTTCCATATTAAATTGACGGGCATAGTTTCTATATGAGGTTGCCATTTCAGTTTCTGTTGCAATAGCTTTATATTTTTCTGCCTCCTCAAGTTTTAGCTTGTCATCGATAAGACCAGACATTGCCTGTTGTTGAAGTAATTGCTCTTGTTCCTGAGTGATCTGGCCAGAGCTGTTAGAAAGAGCTAGTAATAAAGTTCGTTGCTTTAGATCATAGAGAGAAATAACCTCGTCATTGACGATAGCTACAATTTCTTGAACATCCTGTAAATCTGCTATTGGCTGTTGGGCGTTGACAATGCCGTGTTGAAGTATTGGACACACAAAAAAGGTAAGCAGTATTCTCAATAATTGTCGTTTATAATATTTCATAATCATTTTGTATTCAAACACCTAACTTGCCAAGTAGAATAGCAATATTAAAAAAATACTTATATAACGAATTAATTCTTGATCCTAGAATTTTGTTGAAAAATATAAATAATTTGTGAAATTTATCCTAAATTTTTAAGTATTAGTCTAAATTGTACAGTATTTGAGGGTGCAATATCGCGGTCACTTGTAAGACGGCGCTCATAACTAAGACCAAACTCAAGGCAGTCATCTCGATAAACTACACCTGCATTATAGGAAACTGTTTTTTTATTTAGTATGTCCTTAATCCAACTTCCTTGTAAGGCCCATTTTTTATCAATACTTATATTCAGGGCAGTGCCTATCTCTTTACGATTTTCGAGTTCGCTACCTATTAGCCTGACCCCATCATTAAGGTCCAAATCAAGATACCTAAAGGATAACTTCATCCACTCTGGACCAGTTGAAAGAATAAGTTCGTTTTTGCGCAAGCTCAGGGTTCTTTTATCAAGGCGAAACCGATGAACATAATCAATGAAATTACCGACTGAAAGGTCAAGTCGACCAACAAAATCAGAGGCTTTACCTTCGTATCCTGATCCTATAGGGAATGTTTCAGTGTTATTGAGCCTTAAACTTTGGCCAATAGTTGCAATCATATTGACATCATCAGTATACAAATTATAGCGCAGACCATAATTCAAGCGTGATCCACCCTCCCAACGATCATAACCATTAAAACGATTGTGGCTAAAGAGATTATTTTCATCAAATTCAAAATTACGACTGTCTTCATTTGAAAACTTAACTACATTATCTGCAAGGTTTGGTTTTGTCGGAGCAATTATTATTGAGAACATTGGCTCAAGCACATGGCTTGTGTTCCCCTTGGACTTTAAAAATGGTAAGCGCCAATCAAGGGCAAACTTAGGAAGTATTCGGGTGTGAGTTCCGTTCTGTCCTGCATATTGCATTAGATCAGGTCTATTGCTGCCACTATTATTATAAATATCGCTTCTTATTGAGGCTGAGAATTTATAAAAATCACCTATTGGCGATTGAAAAGGCACTTCAAATGCAACTTTTGTGCTGATACGCCTACTGCCCATACCCTGCGCCCGCGAAATTTGGGCGCCACTACTGTCAATTTTTACAGTACTATTTATAAATCCCGTTTCTTTATTTAAATTAATGTTAAAAGTGGGCAGTGCCTGACCTGTTAAGTTAGAATTATCTTCTGCATTCAAACCCTGAAAGGCATATGCCCCTGCAGTTGCGTAATTTTTATCCCAAAATCTTTCAACTTTTATATGACTTTCAAGAACATCTGCTTTGTCATTGTAATAACGTCTGAGGTAAGTGTCGTCACTAACCCAGTTTGCTGCGTAGTCCCATTGCCAATCACCACTAATATCATCTAAAGCTCTAAGATCAAAAGCTCCCTTGGAAAAAAAGTGACCTCGTAACTCATGATCACCAGTTTTGGCAAAGTTATTGTTTCGTTCGTTGACATTAGTAATAGAGCCCGAGGTAATTATTGTACCGCTACCAATATTTTGACGATATTTCCCTCCAAATACGAGGCCTTCGCGGCTGGTTATAATAGGTTCAAAAGTGAAGTCCTGATGCGGACTAATGTTTATATAATAGGGTACTTGAATATATGTACCAAGTTCTGAAGAACGCCCTAGCCTTGAAGGTGGTAAAAACCCTGTTCTTGCGCGTACAGTTGGATCGGGATGAGAAAAATAAGGTGAATAAAATAAAGGTATACCTGCAATTTCAAGGATAACGTTTTTATAAAGTATAGTCTTATCTTCGGCATCGTGTGTAATTTTATCAGCTCTTATTTGCCAGGTTGGTTCACGCTTCCCCTCTTCTAAGCAAAACTCACATGGGGAATAAATTGCATTTTCAAGAATGGTAAGTTGACCAGCACGCTCACCCTTTCTGGCAATCAACTTTGAACCATCGGTAAAAATTATTCTTGTATGATTAATAAAGCCTTGTTTAAGGTCTCCGGTAAGAATTGCATCATCCATAAAAAGTAGATTACCAGAGGATTCTTGAATGGTGATCCCACCAAGTGCTTTTACTTCTCCAGAATTTACATAAAAGATAACTGTTTGAGCATTCAAACGATTACCATTTTGATGAAGTACAACGTTGCCACTAGCTGTAATAACATTAGTTTTTTGATCATAAACCACTTTATCGGCGGCAAAGTCGATTGGGTTTGTTGTGCTTGGTAATACCTGTGCTTGAATAGTAAATTGACCCAGAAAAACAAGCCCAAGGGCAAAAAAGGTGATGTGTGCTATTTTGATCATGTGGTTCAATTACAAACTTTTTTAATTGGTATAACTATTTACAGGAAAATCCACAATAATAATATCTATTTCACTTGATAACACTTCAACCTACCTTTATCTGTTGGAAGAATATATTATTATATTAGTAAAGCTGGACCAAATTGAGGCATAAAATGAAAATAAATATAAAAGAATTATCAAATAAGTATTTAAACACCGAAGGGGCTGTTGTCGTTTTCGCATTTAATGTAGAGGATGGATATACGTTTCAAAAACCAGCACTTCTGTTTGATGAAAAAACTAGTGGAGCTTTATCAAATGCCGCAAATTCATCTGAGTTTAAGGGAAAATTCGGTCAAATTGTCGAATTACTTGCGCCGAATGGTGTTGCTGCAAGTAGAATTATTCTCATTGGGCTAGGTGAAATGGATGCTCTTAATTCTTTAACTTCCGAACAAGTGGGCGGGAAAGTTATAAATAAACTTATGTACAGCGGTGAAAAAAGTATAACCATTGTGGATGGTGTTATAGCCGCACATGCTGCGTTCGGTATTCGTCTGCGGTCATATAAATTTGATAAATATTATACCACTGAGAAAAATTCAAAGAAAAGCTCAATAGCTACGGTTACTTTTTTAACGGTTGGCGCAGATGTTTCCAATCGTGCCTTTTCTGATCTTGATAAGATAGCTGACGGCGTGATTATGGCCCGCGATCTTGTTTCAGAGCCTGGGAATATACTTTATCCCGAGAGTTATGCTGAACAGATAAAAGAACTTAAAAATCTTGGCATAGAAATTGAAATTCTTAATGAAGATGCCATGGAAGAATTAGGTATGGAATCTATCCTTGGTGTAGGACAGGGCAGTTCTTCGGAAACCCTCATAGTGATCATGAAATGGATGGGCTCAAAAAATAAGAAACTGCAACCTCTAGCTCTAGTTGGTAAGGGGGTAACCTTTGATACAGGTGGTATTTCTCTGAAGCCTGTTCCTGGTATGGGAGATATGAAGTTTGACATGGGGGGCAGTGCTGCAGTTGTTGGCGCTATGAAAGCAATTGCAGGGCGTAAAGCGAAGGCAAATGTGATCGGTATCGTTGGTCTTGTGGAAAATATGCCTTCGGGGACGGCTCAGCGACCAGGTGATGTAGTGAGCTCTATGTCAGGACAAACAATTGAGGTTTTAAATACTGATGCTGAAGGTCGATTGGTTTTAGCGGACTGTTTGTGGTATTGCCAAGAAAAATATAACCCAAAGTTTATGATTGATTTAGCTACTTTAACTGGCGCTATAATGGTGGCCCTTGGTCAAGAGTATGCTGGCATTTTTTCAAATGATGACGAACTTTGTGAACAACTTATTGCTGCTGGTAAAACTGTTGATGAACCAGTATGGCGCATGCCAATTGGAGAAGCTTACGATAAGCAGATTGATTCAGATATTGCCGATATGAAAAACATTGGTGGTAAATATGCAGGAAGTATTACAGCGGCGCAGTTTTTGCAACGTTTCGTCAACGGTGTTCCTTGGGTACATATCGATATTGCTGGTACTGCCTGGAAACAAAATACTTCTAGTATAGCTGAAAAGGGTGCAACAGGTTACGGAGTTAGACTTCTTGACCAGTTAATTCGAGATAATTACGAAGATTAAAATATGGAAATTAGCTTTTATCATCTTACGGCCCAACCTCTAAATATTGCTCTTCCTAAACTTCTTTCAAAAGTTCGGACGGCTAATATGAAAGTTGTGGTAAAGGTTAGGACTCTAGAAGATATGAATGATATTGATCAATTACTCTGGACTTATGAAGCGGAAAGTTTTCTGGCCCACGATACTTTAAAAAGTAAATATCAAAAAGATCAACCTATTTATATTACAACGGGCGAGGAAAACCCGGCTATTGCTGATGTTCTTGTTTTAACTGACGGGTCAATTTCTGAAGATATGGAAAGTTATAAACGCGTTCTTGAGATATTTGATGGCAATAACTCTTCCGCTTTAGACGCTGCACGCGAACGCTGGTCTAAATATAAGAATGATGGCTACGTCATTAGTTATTTTCAGCAAACTGAATCTGGTGGATGGGTAAAAAAAGGCTAGGCTCGCAAAAAATTATTATTGATTAAATCTACTTTCCAGGTCAATCCATCGTTCTTCTGCTTCAACTAACTTTTCTTCAAGGCTTTTTTTCTCACGAGTAAATTGTTGTAACGCACGTTTTGCGGCTGGGTCGTTATTGTTATATAGCTTTGGGTTGGTAAGAGCCTTAGTGTACTTTTTAACTTCTTTATTTAAGTAATCCACACGACGTTCTATTTCACGAATCTTGTCGCGAAGATGATTTTTTTCTGCACCAGACATTTTTTTCTTTGGCTTTTTATTAGTACTATCAATTTGCTCAGGTTCTTTGGTTTCCTTTTTTTCTACTTTTTCTTTTTTCTTTAGCGTTGCTTTATTGCCGATGACTTCGGCTTTATAATCATTGATATCACCATCAAAGTCTTGAACACCGCCATTTTCAACCACCATAATCCTGTCAGCGCAGGCTTCCACTAAGTAACTATCATGGCTAATAAGGATAACTGCTCCTTCGTATTCATTAATGGCGTGGATGAGCGATTGTCGGCTATCCATATCAAGGTGGTTTGTTGGTTCATCAAGAATAATCATTTGAGGAGCTTTAAAACTCATAAGAGCAAAAAGTAGTCTTGCTTTTTCACCACCAGATAACGTCGAAATTTTATTGGTAGCCTTATCAACACCAAAACCAAATCCACCCAGTCGACCTCGGACCTGAGCCTCAGTTGCACCCTTCATCAATAAACCTAGATGCGAGAGAGGCGACCCGTCCACATCAAGCTCATCTTGTTGGTGTTGTGCAAAATACCCTATGGAAAGTTTTCTTGAACGTTTAATTTGTCCACCCATGGGCATTAGGCGATCAGCGAGTAATTTAGCAAAGGTTGACTTTCCGTTGCCATTTTGACCTAAAAGGGCAATACGATCTTCCATATCCATACGCATACTAATATTGCGAAGTATTGGCTTACCCTGTTCATAACCAACACTACATTTCTCAATAGATATAAGGGGTGGAGCAAGTTCTTCGGGGTTCGGAAAATTAAACTGGACGGTATTTTCTTCGGCAAGGGCCGCAAGTGGTTCCATCTTTTCAAGCATTTTAATACGGCTCTGTGCTTGTTTAGCTTTGCTTGCTTTATAGCGAAAGCGATCAACATATTTTTGAATATGTGCGCGTTCAAGACCTTGTTTCTTAATTGCTGCTTGTTTAAGTTTCTTTTGTTCGCGATAAGTTTTTTCAAATTTATCAAAATTACCACCATAAAAAGTAAGCTGACGATTTTCTAAATGAACAATGGCGCTTGCTGCTTGATTTAATAAATCTCGATCATGACTAATAATTAGGATTGTATAGGGATAGTTTTTAATAAAAGTTTCAAGCCAGAGAACTCCTTCTAGATCAAGGTAGTTTGTAGGCTCATCAAGGAGCAAAAGGTCAGGTTGTGTAAACAAGGTACATGCAAGCGCTACACGCATCCGCCAACCGCCAGAAAACTCACTACAAGCTCGACGCTGTTCTGCATCATTAAAGCCAAGGCCGGATAGAATACTAGCTGCACGTGCTTCTGCCTCGTATGCTCCTATATCTTGAAGTCGTTCATGGATTTCGGCAATCCTGTTAGGATCATTTGTAGTCTCCGCTTCGTTTTGAAGTGAA
>CAJQRG010000049.1 GCA_905612225.1 Emcibacteraceae bacterium
TAATGTTGTTTTGCAAGCTCCGCCCGGCGCAGGTAAGACGACAGTGATCCCATTGGAACTTCTTGGTGAGAATTGGCTAGCTGGAAAAAAAATTATTATGCTTGAACCAAGGCGTTTGGCTGCACGAGCATCTGCAAGACGTATGGCAGAAATGCTTGGAGAGAAGGTGGGTGAAACCGTCGGTTATAGAGTAAAAATGGATCGTCAGGTTGGTCCCAAAACTCGTATCGAGATTGTAACCGAGGGTGTTCTTATTAGGAAGCTTCAATCAGACCCAGAGCTTATAGGGGTAGGGCTTTTGATCTTTGATGAATTTCACGAACGGTCGATTGATGCAGATCTCGGCCTAGCTCTAGGTCTTGATGTTCAAGAAGGTCTCAGGTCAGATTTAAAGATTTTGGTCATGTCGGCAACAATTGATGGCGGACGTATTGCTAGCCTAATGAATGATGCTCCTATAATCACTAGCGAAGGTCGAGTTTTTCCTATTGAATTTAGGTATCTTAATAAAAAAATAACTCGTCCTATTGAGGATGAAATGGCCGTTGCAATAATTAAGTCCTTACAAGCCGAACCAGGCAGTATTTTAGCCTTTTTGCCGGGGGCTCGCGAAATTGAAAAAACTAAAAAGAAGATTGAAAATAGCAATTTTTGCAGGGATGTTATCGTATGCCCCTTATATGGATCCATGTCCTTTGAGAAACAAGACTTGGCGATTAAGCCTGCTCCGCATGGGTACCGAAAAGTAGTTCTTGCTACCGATATAGCCCAAACCAGTTTAACTATAGAAGGCATCCGTGTTGTCATAGATAGCGGCCAACAAAGAAGTGCTATTTTTGATGTAAAGTCTGGAATGACTGGACTTAAAACAGGAATGCTTTCTAAGGCATCTGCATTGCAAAGAGCGGGCCGGGCGGGTCGGCTAGAGGAAGGAATATGTTTTCGGCTATGGAGCCAAGCGGCAAACCGCGCGTTAAAACCGTTTGATCTACCCGAGATAATGAAGGTTGATTTAACACCTTTGGCTTTAAATTTAGCACTTTGGGGAATAGTTGACGCCTCGGCTCTGAAATGGTTAGACCTTCCGGACCCTGTGGCAATGGGTAGGGCAAGGGATTTGCTGCAATCGCTTGGGGCGCTTAATGATGAACTGCGGATCACGGACCACGGTAGGGTTATGGCGCAATTTGCTATGTCACCTCGATTTTCTCACATGATTATAACGGCAAAAAAAAATGGTCATGGTCTTCTGGCACTAACCATAGCGGCCCTTCTTCAGGAACGAGACCTTCTTCGTCAATCAGTTAATATGAGAACAGTTGATTTTCGACTTCGTATTGAGGCACTTATCCATATGAGGAGTGGGCGTCTGAAGCAAGCAAAAATGCTGGAAATTAATATTGGGCTAGCTAAATCAATTCTTCATCAAATAAGCATCTGGCAACAAACCCACAACATCGTTGATGATAAAATAGATATTTCAAAGGTAGGCCTATGCCTGGCACTTGCATTTCCTGACCGCATAGGAAGACGGAGAGTTGTTGCATCACCCGTTTATCTATTATCTGGCGGTAGAGGGGCTAGTTTATTGACCGATGACCCGCTAGTAAGGGAAAAATTTATTGCAGTGGCCAATTTAGATAAAGGGGGTCGAGATGCCCGAATATACATAGCAGCACCAATAGAGAAAAATGATTTAGAGGACGCTTTTCAGGATCGGATGACTGAGGAAAATGTTGTTGAGTGGGATACACAAGCTCAAGCCGTGCGGTCGGTGAATACTAAAATGCTAGGTAAAATGATATTTGAGACAAAAAAAATATTAACACCAGACCCTAATAAAACACTTGAGGCCTTGATAGAAGGAATAAGAAAAATGGGTCTTGGTGTATTACCTTGGGATAAAAATAGTGTGGCGATAAGAAAGCGAGTTGAACTCATTAGGGGTAATCTAGGATTAGAGTTTCCAGATTTTACCGATGATGGGCTATTGAAAAATATTGAAACGTGGTTGGCAGGATATCTGACAAATATTAATAATAGGCAAGCCCTCAAGGACCTTGATCTCTATGCTATTTTAAAAAGCCAGCTTAATTGGAAGCAACAACAGTTATTGGAACGTTTGGCTCCTACACATATAATAGTACCGAGTGGATCAAATATAAAATTAGATTATGAGACGGATCCACCAGTCCTTGCAGTCAAACTGCAAGAAATGTTTGGGGCTGTTGAGACACCAACCATCTTAGACGGTTACAAAGGATTAATATTTCACCTTCTTTCACCTGCTGGAAGACCGCTTCAAATCACTTCGGACCTGGCAAGATTTTGGAAAAATTCTTATCCAGAGATACAAAAAGAGATGAAGGGCCGCTACCCTAAGCACCCTTGGCCAGATAATCCTGTTGGAGCTACGCCAACACAAAAATTGAAGCCACGAAAATAATAAATTTTTTTATGTCTTAAGTCGCAGAAATAATGGGTTTTATAAAATATTAAAAAAATGCACCATACTAGTTATTGACATTATGTCACTGCACAAATACCATATCTTGTGTTAATTGGGTTTTTTGCGGGTAGCAATCAAGAAAATGATTATACTACAATACTCTAGCTAAATTTATGATGATAATTAGCGTGTTCGTTTGTTAGAAAAAAATGTAGTTGCTTAAAAAAATACAATAAACAGACTGGGGAAAACGCCATCTTGTTCATGATTTAAGAATTTAAAGTTGGTAATTTCGGAGTCGTTTTACAAAAAATGATTTTGACCTGAAATAATGTTCAGGTTGAATTAAGGGAGTGGAAATATTGTCTGCGTCAATACTTAAAGAGACTATTCAAGTTAAAGATCGTTCACGCGTAGTTACCGATGACGGTAGGGACGGTATGCTTACTGACTTTGGAAAGGCAACTTTAACAGATCGTTATCTTATGCCTGGCGAAACATTTCAGGATATGTTTGCTCGTGTTGCTAGTTTTTATGGTGATAATGAAGCCCACTCTCAACGCCTTTATGATTATATAAGCCGCCTTTGGTTTATGCCGGCAACGCCGATTCTTAGTAATGGTGGCACAAAACGTGGCCTTCCAATTTCTTGTTTTTTAAATGAAGCTAGCGACAGCCTTGCAGGCATTGTAGGTCTTTGGAATGAAAATGTCTGGCTTGCTTCAAAAGGTGGTGGCATTGGAAGTTACTGGGGGAACCTCCGTTCAATTGGAGAGGATGTCAGCACTAATGGAAAGACATCTGGTATTATACCTTTTATTCGTGTGATGGATAGCCAAACCTTGGCGATCTCACAAGGATCGTTGCGTCGCGGGAGTGCTGCAGTTTATTTGCCAATAAGCCATCCTGAAATAGAAGAGTTTATTGAGATAAGGAGACCAACGGGCGGTGACCCAAACCGTAAAGCCCTTAATCTTCATCATGGTATTTCTGTTTCAAATGCCTTTATGCGTGCTGTTGAGGCTGATGAAAAATGGGCTTTGACCAGCCCCCATGATGGTGCCGTTCAAAAAACAGTTGGAGCTCGTGAGCTCTGGATTAGAATTCTTACAGCTCGCATTGAGACTGGAGAACCTTATATTCTGAATATCGACCATGTAAATGACGCTACGCCAGAGCACCATAAGCTTGCTGGTCTTACTGTAAAAACCTCAAACTTATGTTGTGAGATTACGTTACCAACGGGCATTGACCACTTAGGGGAGCAGCGAACCGCGGTCTGCTGTCTTTCTTCTATTAATTTAGAAAAATATGACGAATGGAAAGGTGATGATCTTTTCATCGAGGATATGATGCGCTTTCTAGATAATGTTCTTCAGGACTTTATTGATAGAGCTCCGGACACAATGTCCCGTGCTAAATACGCTGCAATGCGTGAGCGTAGTGTCGGTCTGGGGGCAATGGGCTTTCATTCCTTTCTTCAAGACCGCATGATCCCATTCGAAAGCGTGATGGCCCAAGTTTGGAATAAAAAGATATTTAATCATATTAAGGTAGGTGTTGATAAAGCTTCGGTAAAATTGGCCCACGAAAAGGGTGCTTGTCCTGATGCAGCTGATTACGGTGTGATGGAGCGTTTTTCTAATAAAACTGCGATTGCACCCACGGCCTCAATTTCTACAATTTGTGGTGGCGCAAGTCCCGGGATTGAGCCGATTGCAGCTAATAGCTTTACGCAAAAAACACTTTCTGGGTCTTTTAATGTTCGTAACCGTGCGTTGAAAATTCTCCTAGAAGAAAAAGGAAAAAATACTGAAGAGGTATGGTCGAATATTACAATTAATGGAGGATCAGTTCAGCACCTTGATTTTCTTGAAGATCTAGAAAAAGATGTGTTTAAGACTGCGTTTGAATTGGACCAACGCTGGGTTGTTGAGCATTCAGCAGACAGGGCGCCTATGGTTGATCAGGCTCAGTCGGTAAACGTCTTCCTCCCGGCTGATGTTAATAAACGAGACCTTCATCAGGTTCACTATCAAGCTTGGAAAAAAGGTCTTAAAAGTCTTTATTATTGTCGTTCTCTTTCAATCCAGCGGGCAGAAAGTTCAGAAGCTTCTGGTGAGGGTGCAAAAGAAGAAATGCTTAAGGCGATGGCAAAAGCACAAGAGGCATCATCAGATTATGAAGAATGCCTATCTTGCCAGTAATCCAAATGTTAATAACCCATAAAATTATTAGGTAATATATATGCCCTTACTACAGGAACGAATCCACTATAAACCGTTTGAATACCCTTGGGCATATGATGCCTGGCTAACGCAACAGCGCTTACATTGGCTTCCAGAAGAAGTTCCGATGGCAGATGATATTAAAGACTGGAATATGAAAATTTCAGAAGGGGAACGCAATTTATTGATGCAGATTTTCCGCTTTTTTACCCAAGCAGATGTGGAAGTGAACAACTGCTACATGCAGAAATATGGCCGCGTATTTAAACCAACTGAGGTGCAAATGATGCTTGCTGCCTTCTCTAATATGGAGACGGTTCATGTAGCGGCCTATAGTCACCTTCTTGATACGCTTGGTATCCCGGAAAGTGAATATGAAGCATTTCTTAAGTATGAAGAAATGAAGGATAAATACGACTATATGCAGAAGTGGGGGGTCGACACAAAAGAAGATATAGCTAAGACGCTTGCTGTTTTTGGGGCCTTTACCGAAGGACTTCAGTTATTTGCTTCCTTTGCGATTTTAATGAATTTTCCTCGCTTTAACAAAATGAAGGGTATGGGTCAAATTGTTACGTGGTCTGTCCGCGACGAAACATTGCACACAAGCTCAATCATAAAGCTCTTTCATTCATTTGTTCACGAAAATCCCGAAGTTTGGACTGACGAACTTCAAAATGATTTAGTTGATGCATGTAAAACTATTGTTAAGCATGAAGATGCCTTTATTGATTTGGCATTCGAGATGGGTGATATTGAAGGGCTAACAGCACAGGAAGTAAAAGATTATATCCGTTATATTGCTGATCGACGCCTCACTCAACTCGCACTTAATCCGATCTACTTTGTTGGAAATAATCCACTTCCATGGATGGATGAGATTTTAAATGGAATTGAGCACGCCAATTTCTTTGAGAGTAGGGCAACGGAATACTCACGGGCCTCTACCGAGGGCGTATGGGAAGATGCGTTTGATTAATATTTAGAGGGTTAACTCCCTTCTAATATAAAATCTAATGATAGGCTATTTATGCACTAACGTTCACCTGTTGGTTGTGGGCCATCTGAAAAGACGTGGCCAAGATGTGCGTCACAGTTACTACATTTTACTTCTTCGCGGATCATGCCATGGCTCGTGTCGCTGCTTGATAATCTATGGCAAATTCATAACCCCACAACCCTTAACCAACAAGGGCCGGATAAAGGAACCCAATACCGCTCGGCTATTTTTTATTTAAACCAGAAACAAAAGTTAGTAGCCAAAAAATCTAAGGCAGAAATCAATAGCTCTGAAAAATTCGATAAACCGATTGTAACGGAAGTTTGCTTGGCTGGAGAATGCTGCCCGGCAGAAGAGTATCACCAGCAATATTTAAAAAAGAGAAAAATTACCATTGCTTGTGGATAATATTCTACTGATGGAACTTATACTTTTGTAGTATGACCAGCAATAAATGTAATAAAAAAATTAATTAGTTTCCTTATTACGTTTGCCAATCAAGAATTATCTTTCCCGAGTTTCCAGATCTCATAATTTCAAATGCTTCGGCATAATCATCTACTGCAAAATGATGGGTAAGAACGGGACTTAGGTCAAGGCCACTCTCAAGCATAGCTATCATTTTATACCAAGTTTCAAACATTTTTCTACCATAAATACCTCGGATTTCAAGACCCTTAAATATGACGTGATCCCAATTAATTACCGTGCCTTCTGGTATAATTCCTAACATAGCTATCTTTCCACCATGGTTCATGATCGCAAGCATATCAGAAAAGGCTTCTGCGTTACCGCTCATTTCAAGGCCAACATCAAAACCTTCAGTCATTCGAAGGTCCTCCATAACATCCCGAAGATTTTGATTTGTGACGTTCACAGCGCGAGTCGCACCCATCTTCTTAGCGAGATCAAGCCGTGTATTATTTACATCTGTAATCACTACATGACGCGCACCTACATGTTTAGCGATGGCAACAGCCATGATACCGATGGGCCCTGCGCCAGTAATTAAAACATCCTCACCGACCAGATCAAATTCAAGTGCTGTATGTGCCGCGTTACCTAGAGGATCAAGCATTGCACCTAGGTCATCACTAATAGTGTCAGGTAGGAGGCAAATGTTACAAGCAGGAACACTGATAAATTCGGCAAAAGCACCTGGTCGGTCCACACCGACACCTAAGGTGTTTCGACATAGGTGTCGTTCACCAGCACGGCACTTGCGGCAAAATCCGCATGTTATATGTCCCTCAGCAGAAACCCTATCGCCAATATTAATTCCTCTTACTTCTGATCCTATTTCTACAACTTTACCTGCAAACTCATGACCGACAGTCATAGGGACGGGAATAGTTTTCTGGGCCCAGTCATCCCAGTTGAAAATATGAATATCTGTACCACAAATAGCAGTTTTGTTGATTTTTACTAGTACGTCATTATGGCCAATTACCGGTACTTCTATGTCTTCCAACCAAAGGCCGACTTCTGCTTTTGCTTTAACAAGGCTTTTCATGATGTTACCTATTTAATAATGTTAAGCTGGCGACCAATTTGCGCGAACGCACTTATTGCCGAATCTAATTGTTCTTTTGTATGTGCCGCAGACATCTGTGTTCTTATCCTTGCCTGGCCTTTTGGGACAACAGGAAAGGAAAAACCAATTACAAAAATACCTAGCGTTAGAAGTTTTTCAGACATTTCACTAGCTAATTTAGCATCACCAAGCATAACAGGAATGATGGCATGATCAGCCCCGGCCAAAGTAAAGCCAAGAGCCGTCATTTGATTGCGAAAATACTGGCTATTCCAGACTAGCTTTTCAAGAAGGTGACCACGTTCTTCAATAAGATCGATAACCTTGCAAGAGGTGGCAGTGATTACAGGTGCGAGTGTATTGGAAAATAGATAAGGCCTTGAACGCTGACGAAGCCATTCAACAATTTCTTTTGAAGCTGCAGTATATCCACCAGAAGCCCCCCCCAAAGCCTTTCCTAGGGTGCCGGTTAATATATCAATACGGTCTGACACATTAAAAAACTCTGGTGTTCCGGCACCTGTTTTACCAGTGAAGCCAACTGCATGACTGTCATCAACCATGACCATAGCATCATATTGCTCTGCAAGATCACAAATTGCAGGTAGATTGGCAAGAATACCATCCATTGAAAATACACCGTCAGTGGCGATTAATCTGAAGCGTGAAGACTGGGCTTCCTTAAGGCAGCTTTCAAGGGCTTCCATATCATTATTGGAATAACGAAAGCGTTGGGCTTTACAGAGCCGTACTCCATCAATAATGCTGGCATGATTAAGTGCGTCAGAGATAATAGCATCTTCTGGCCCTAGCAACGTTTCAAAAAGTCCTGCATTCGCATCAAAACAACTAGGATATAAAATAACATCTTCCATTTTGAGAAATTTGGCGAGCCGGTTTTCTAATATCTTATGAATGTCTTGGGTTCCACAAATAAAGCGTACTGATGACATTCCATAACCATATTTGTCTAACGCCTGCTTAGCTGTGTCAACAAGTGTTGGATCGTTGGAAAGTCCAAGATAATTGTTGGCACAAAAATTTATAAACTCATTATCATGATTATTTTTTACTTTAATCGTAGAATTTTGCGGAGATGTAATGACCCTTTCCGTCTTATAGAGCCCTTCTGATTTAAGTTCTTCTATTTGTTTGGCTAGTAACTGCTTATAACGACCAGGCATAATCTACTCCACTTTATGCGTCTTAATTCTAATTTGTACAATATAAAGAATATCATATCTAATATATTAGACAAGTGGAGAATATATTTAACATATAGAACTTTTTTACTTTGGTGAAAGAACTACCAATACGGCATGAGCCTCTGCCTCACCCACATTTTTTATACTATGCTCAACATCTGCTTTATAACGAGCTGTATCACCAGAAGAGAGTTTTTGGAACTCACCGGCAGATGAAATTTCTATCTCACCCTTTATGATTGTTAGGTGTTCTTCTGTACCTTTAACATGGGGTTCAGAATTTAGAATACCGGCTTTGTTGAGCTTAGCGTCATACCATTCGATATTAGAGACGAGACCTAGAGGACTAAGTATTCTGAGGGTACAGTGCCCATCCGCACTTTGTATTTCTGGAATTTGATGAGACTTAATCAATGAAATTATAGGATTTTTGTCCTGTAAACTTTTATCACTACCTAGTAGCTCACCGATCTCAATACCAAGTGCACGGGTTAGGCTCCATAGTGTGGCAACGGTTGGGTTTGTTTTGTTACGCTCTATTTGTGAAAGCATTGATTTGGATACGCCACTCAAGCCGGCAAGTTGATCAAGGGTCAAATTCTTGCTGGAGCGAAGAACTTTTATTTTTTGACCTATATCTGGTGGCGAGGTTTGTGGCATATAATAACTATCCTTTAGATCTGTTCAAGATAATGGATATAGGTATTTATAACAACATCAATTTCTCGCTATGATCCATGAGGCGTTTTTCAAGTTCGATCATAAAACTTACTTTATCCATTCCGTGGGGCATTGGTGGAAAATAATCCACATATAGTGTACCTGGCCATTTGATCCATGATGTTTTTGGCCATGAGACGCCTGAATTATGAGCAACTACGATGATATCTAGATTTCCTTCTTGTTGATAAAAGAAAGCTCCTGACTTTAGGACCCGCCTTTCGCCAATTATAGTTCGTGTACCTTCGGAAAATATGATCATTGGTATTTTATATTTCAACAGTCTTTGGGCGAATAATGAGGTTTTCTTTTTCGCTTCGCCCGCCCCTCGATTGATTGAAAGTACACCTATTTTATTCAATACCCTACCAACAAGGGGAACCCTGTATAATTCTTTTTTGGCCATAGCTGTTAAACTTGGGGCTCGTCTAAAAAGAAAATATGCATCAATATTGCTCATGTGTTTACTGCACAGTATATAACCCCTCTCTTTTGGAAGATTCTCTAATCCTCGCTCTACTATCTTAACATTTGTAATTTTATCAAACATAAAGATAGTAGATGTAATTAGAGCCAATATTCCGCGCCTCAGGGGCTTGGGTGACTTTAAAAATGAGAGTGGAGTTAGCACAAATATGATGGCCAAGGTAAAAGAGGTATAAAAATAACAGTTAAAAATAATAGACCTTAAGACGATAGAAAGTGTGAGTTTTTTGTTATCTTCAGTCATAGGTTGGTTGTTTTTTTAAAAGGGTTAGATATAAGAAACGTGATAATAATAGACTAATTGATAGGAAACTTACAACGATAATACATTCAATTAGGCCGATGGTACCATGATCTAAAGTAAAGGTAAAATAATAGGCTAGTGGGATCATAACTAGACTGTAACAAATTACATAAAATATCGCAGGCATCCATATATCCTGAGCCCCGCGCAGAGCATTACCAATCACAGTCTGTGCCGTATCTAGAAATAGCATCCAAGCTGAAAGTGCAATCAACGGAGCGGTTGCTGCGATTAGTAATACATCTGTACTAAAGAGGCTGGCTATTTGAGTAGGAAAAAATATTAGAATAACCATCAATGGGAGACATATCATTCCGTTAAATGCGAGGCCACATAGTCCCGCTAACGCCATATCCTGTCGATCTTTTCGACCAAGTGCGATACCCACACGGACGGCTGTCGCTCCAGCAATTCCATAGCAAATCATGAATGGAACACCAAATATTGTAAAGGCAATTGTCAGAGCGCCGAGACTAATGGTCCCCAGCAACCCTGCAAAGATATAAAGTGCAGCAAAGCCTAGATGTTCAACAGTATTAGTAAAGCCGGCAGCGTAACCAATATGGCGAAGCTTTTTCCATGATTTCCATGTTGTATCTGCCTTCTCGAAAAGACCAAATTTTTCGCGATCTAAGGCAAAAATTACATAACAAAGCATGGATATAGCAAGGAATATTCTTACAATATTGGTCGCCCATGCGGAGCCAATCACTCCCATTGGCTCAAACCCAAGATGTCCCCATACAAGGGTCCAATTTAAAAATATATTAAGAATGTTAGCAATTAACATTAACACCATACCTGGGAGAGGCCGGTTAATGCCTTCTAAAAAAAATTGGGAGCTGAGCATCAGTGCTACCATAGGAATGCCTATTGATAAAACGGCAATAACTTCTCCGCCACCACGAGCAACATCTTCGGTTTGCCCTAGGGATAGCAAAATTGGTTCACCAAATAGGCAAATTACAAAACCGACCAAGCCAATAACAATACTATAGGGTAACGAGCGGCGCCAAATACGACCACACTTCTTATAATCCCCAGCTCCATAAGCTGTGGAGGTCAGAACCATTGTTCCCATAAGTAGGCCGATAATAGCAACTATCAACATTGATGCGATAGCACTATTAGCTATACCTTGATAGCCAACTTCTATTGTGGAGTAACGTGCGACCATGGCTGTATCTACAATACCTAAGGTCATAATGCCAAGACGTTGAAAAATAATAGGAACTGATAAGGAAACCAGTTGTGAAAACTGCCTTCTAATTCTGTCCTTATCCCATTTACCGTATTGTGCTTCTAACGTTGCCATTGATTTCTCTTGAATTACTTTCCACAGAGGTACATTAAATAAGAAAATTAGCAATTTTTATTTTAATAATTGCCTTTATTCAGGCTCATTAACACCAAGTAGGCGGCAAGCGGCAGTTACAGTATTTTGTAACAAGACAGCAATAGTCATGGGGCCGACACCACCTGGTACGGGTGTAATTGCACCCGCACGTTGAACGGCAACCTTAAATTCTACATCTCCGACAAGTCTTGTTTTACCATCTTCCATTTCTATACGGTTGATCCCTACGTCAATGACAGTTGCACCTTTTTTGATCCAGTTACCTTTTACTAATTCAGGAACGCCTACTGCTGCAACAACAATATCAGAACGCCCGACAACTTCCGCAAGGTTTTTGGTTCGGCTATGGGCGATGGTCACGGTGCAGCTTTCGTTCAGGAGTAACTGTGCCATCGGTTTACCAACGATATTGGACCTTCCAACAACAACCGCATCAAGACCACTTAGACTACCAATGTGGTTTTTTAGCATCATTATGCATCCCTGTGGGGTACAGGGCACCATGCCCTTGCCACCCGTCGCGAGGAGACCAGAATTAATAACATGAAACCCGTCCACATCTTTTTCTGGAGTGATGGTTTCAATAACAGCGGCTTCGTTGATATGTTTGGGGAGGGGAAGCTGTACGAGAATGCCGTGAACAATGGGGTCTTTATTAAGTTCTTTAACCTTGGCAATTAGATCTTCTTCGTTGACATTATCATCCATTAGATATTCAAAACTATTCATGCCGGCCGCTTTAGTCGATTTATTCTTGTTTCTTACATATACTTGGCTGGCCGGATCTTTACCAACTAATACAACGGCAAGTCCAGGTGTAAGGTTATGATTAATCTTTAGAGTTTTGACCTTGCGAGCAATCTCTTCTTTCAGATTTGCGGCAAACATTTTGCCATCGATGATAGAGGCGGTCATAAAATTAAATCCTTAGGGTGTCATATATTAAGCGAGCCTTATAATAACCTCAGCAATGAATGGGGTGATGTATTTTAGAGCAAAAAAAACGATGATTGGCGACAGGTCAATGCCACCAAGGTTAGGTAGAGTATTTCTGATTGGCCTTAGTATGGGCTCAAATAATTTATAAAGCGCACCGTAGATGAGGCTAACAAATTTATTGTAGGTATTTATCACATTGAAAGAAACAAGCATGCTGATAACAATGTAGATAAAAAGCAGCATTGAAATAATACTTGATAAGCCCATGATCAAGTCTACTAATAAATAAGCAAAATTACCCATCTTTTAAATCCATTTTTAATTTTCTATATTTTGTTACTTTAGTAGATGTAGATGCAAGAGTATAATCTTTCAATAGTTACTTTTTAAAAAATGAGTATTTTTTTGTCTCATTGTGTATGTCACTAATATAGCTATTTCAAAAGGTTATATTAGTGGGCTTCGTTCCAATTATCACCAACACCGCAATCAACGGTTAGAGGGATTGATATTTCAAGTGATGGCAAGGCCGCATTTTCCATAGTTTTACAGATCAAGGGGATTGTTTTTTCTACTTCCTGTTCGGGAACTTCAAATACTAGTTCATCATGGACTTGAAGAAGCATTTTGGCGCCTAGACCCGCATTTTTTATTGTGTCTGGCATCTTAATCATGGCGCGGCGAATGATGTCAGCTGCGGACCCCTGAATGGGAGCATTAATGGCCGCTCGTTCACCGAATGAACGTTTCATACCATTTGTGTCATTAATGCTACCGATATGAATTTTTCTACCAAAAATAGTTTCCACGTATCCCTTGTTGCGGCAATATTCCATTGTGTCTTCCATATAATTTCGAATGCCGGGGAAGCGTTCAAAATATCGGTCTATAAACATTTTAGCGTCAGTACGGCTCATGCCCAGCTGGCGAGCTAACCCGAATGAGCTGATACCGTATATAATACCAAAATTAATTGCTTTTGCTTGCCGTCTAATAGAAGGATCCATACCTTCTATTGGAACACCAAAAACTTCAGATGCTGTCATAGCATGAATATCGATACCATCATTAAAGGCCTGTTTAAGGCTATCAAGGTCTGCTATGTGGGCAAGGAGACGAAGTTCAATTTGACTATAGTCAGCAGCGACAAGTTTAAAACCCTCTTGTGGAATAAAAGCATTTCGTATCTTTCGACCTTCGTCGCTGCGAATGGGTATATTTTGTAAATTTGGATCGTTTGATGAAAGTCGGCCTGTTGTGGTCGATGCCATTGAGTAGGAAGTATGTATGCGCCCAGTGTCTGTATTAATTTCATTCTGGAGCGCATCGGTATAGGTACTCTTAAGTTTGGCCAAACCCCTCCATTTGATAACTTTTTCTGGAAGCAAGTGACCGTCTGCTGCAAGCCCTTCAAGAATATCGGCGCCAGTTGTATATGCACCGGTTTTACTTTTTTTACCGCCAGGAATTTCCATTTCATCGAAAAGGACCTCGCCTAGTTGCTTGGGCGACGCTATATTAAATTGATGACCAGCAAGCTTATGAATTTCTCCCTCCAGTTCAGCTAAACGTAGGGCAAATTCATTAGAAAGGCTCACAAGCATATCACGATCGACTTTGATGCCGTTATGCTCCATTTCGACAAGTACGTTAACTAATGGACGTTCTAAGGTTTCATAAACGGTGACCATCTTTTCCTGCGCAAGTCTTAATTTCAGGATACGATGTAGTCTACCGGTAATATCTGCGTCTTCTGCTGCATATTCTGTGGCTCTATCGATTTGCACTTTATCAAAGGTTATTTGGCTTTTACCCTTACCAGCAATTTCTTTAAATGGGATAGGCGTTATACCCAGATGCACTCGTGAAAGTTCATCCATTCCGTGTTTGTTAACTCCTGCGTCAAGCACGTATGATAATAGCATTGTGTCATCAAATGGTTTGATAATAACATCATATTTTTTTAAAACTAATG
Organism: Emcibacteraceae bacterium; assembly: GCA_905612225.1. Taxonomy (GTDB): domain Bacteria; phylum Pseudomonadota; class Alphaproteobacteria; order Sphingomonadales; family Emcibacteraceae; genus Pseudemcibacter. The sequence goes on from CAJQRG010000049.1 coordinate 14,198, forward strand.
CATCATATTTTATATTTTGACCAATTTTTAGAACTGCAGGGTTAGATAGTAGAGGACGAAGAAGTTCCAGAGCTTGATCTAAAGGGATTTGATCTGGCATTGGGGTTTCGTTTGGTTCTGATAAGAGGTCAACCTGTTCTTCAGAGACCCTGACATGTTGCAGCGGGATATAGCAAGCTGCACCACTCGCTACTGATAATGAGACCCCAACAAGATTTGCTACCATAGCGTTTAGAGATGTAGTTTCCGTATCTATGGTCACTTGGCGCGATTTCTCAGCTAGATTAATCCATTTTTTAAGTGCGTCGACTGTATTCACCGTTTCGTATGTCACTTCTTTCGGTGCTGCGTTTTCAGCCGGAGCAAATTCTGCTGATACATCAGGGCCCAGGTGATTGAGGATTCTAGTTTGTAGACTTCTAAAGTTTTGCTCTTCTAAAAATGGCAGGACTTTCTCTGGGTCGATATCACCAAGTTCAAAACCCCCAAGATCTGGAAGGTCAGGAACCTCCTGTGATAGGGTGACAAGTTCGCGACTGAGACGCGCCAAATCCGCGAATTCAATTAAGTTTTCCCGACGTTTATTTTGCTTGATCTCGGACGCCCTTTCAAGGAGTGTGTCTAGGTCGCCAAACTCCTTGAGCAGAAGTGCCGCAGTTTTTACCCCAATACCGGGAACACCCGGAACATTATCGGAACTGTCCCCAGCAAGAGCTTGAATTTCTATAACTTTTTCTGGCCCGAGACCAAATTTTTCAACTACCTCATCTGCTCTGATGATACGATTTTTCATACTATCAAACATACTGATATTGTCGGAGACTAGCTGCATCAAGTCCTTATCAGAAGAGACAATTGTTACCTTATAGTCCTTTTTTTCGGCCTGCTTGGCATAGGTGGCGATGATATCGTCGGCTTCGTAGCCCTCAAGTTTAATTGACGGGAGGTTAAAGGCCTCAACCGCCTCGTGAATAATTTTAAATTGTGGAACCAGATCATCAGGTGCCGGTGGTCTGTGTGCTTTATAATCTGGATAAATATCATTTCGGAAGGTTTTACGGCCAGCATCAAAAATTACTGCTAAATGACTGGGGCGTTCACTATCATCTAAATCACGCAGTAACTTAAAAAGCATATTACAAAACCCTGAGACTGCGTTCACTGGCGTGCCGTCCGGTCGGTTCAGCGGCCGTATGGCATGGTACGCCCTGAAAATAAAGCCTGACCCGTCGATGAGATAGAGGTGTTTTTTGTTAGACATACTTTTTAGCATTCCATTATTTTTTATAATAACCCGAATAGTCATTGACCCATAGACTAGCGAATGATACCGAATAAACAAGCTTATATTGGATCATTAAAAATGACAGATCAAGAACTGGCAATAAAAATTCGCGGCCTAAAAAAAACCTACGAAGGTGAGGGTGCATCTGAGCCAAAGGTTGCCCTTAAGGGTGTTGACCTTTCTATTCCAAAGGGTTCTATATTTGGCCTTCTTGGCCCTAATGGCGCGGGAAAGTCTACCACTATAAATATCATTGCGGGCGTGGTAGATAAAACAGAAGGCTCAGTCGAAGTATGGGGATTTGATACCATAAAAGATACGAGGAATGCTAAGGCTAATATCGGTATTGTGCCACAGGAAGTGCATATTGATGCTTACTTTACACCTTTTGAAATATTGGAGCTTTATGCTGGATATTACGGCATTCCAAAGGCGGAGCGCCGTTCCGATGAAATTCTTAAAGCCATGCGTTTGGAAGATCAGCGCGATGCCTACACTCGACTTCTCTCTGGAGGGATGAAAAGGCGATTACTTCTTGGAAAAGCGATGGTTCATAATCCACCTATTTTGGTTCTTGACGAGCCAACTGCGGGTGTTGATGTCGAACTAAGGCAACATATATGGCAATATGTTAGAGAGCTCAACAAAAAGGGTGTAACTATTGTTTTAACCACTCATTATCTTGAAGAAGCAGAAGAGCTCTGTGATGAAATTGCCATTATCAATAATGGTGAATTAGTAATTTGTGAAAAAACGTCAACACTTCTCAAGCGGCTCGATGAAAAAATGGTTGTCATTCATCCAACATCTTCTGTTGAGATCCTACCACAATCAATTTCTGAAATTGGAGGAAAGCTCAATGAGGATGGTGAAATTGTTATTCATTTTAGCCCGAGTACCATTACAGTTGGTGAGATATTGGAAAAGATTGCTACCACAGAAATAAAAATTGCAGACCTAAGAACAGAAGAAAGTGATCTAGAGGATATTTTTCTTCAGCTGACAAAAAGTAGAAAGAAATAATCTGTGGCGTTAAAACATGATTTTGATGTGTTGGTGATTGGTAGCGGGGCTGCGGGGCTCACCTTGGCCCTTCAAATGGCGCAGCATGCAAAGGTAGCGGTGATTTCAAAAAGAAAAATTTCAAGTGGCAGTACATCTTGGGCTCAAGGAGGTATCGCAGCCGTTCTGGATGACAGAGACAGTACAGATGATCACATTGAAGATACTTTGGATGCCGGTGCAGGCTTATGTGATTATGATGTGGTTAAATTCGTTATTGATCAGGGCAAAAGAACTATAAATTGGTTAATTGAAAATGGTGTTGATTTCACCAGAGATAGTCAGCCAGGCACAGACGATTTAGTCGAGGGAGGTTATCACCTGACTAAGGAGGGAGGGCATTCATTTCGCCGTATCATCCACAGCGCTGATTCCACTGGTAAGGAAGTTCAAAAATCTCTTGAAAATCAAGTAAAACTGCACAGTAACATCTTCTTGTTTGAAAATCATATGGCAGTAGATTTATTGAATAATAAAAGTCGTTCAAAATGTGTTGGGGCTTATGTGCTGGATACCAAGCGTGGTAAAATTGATGTATTTCGTGCCAGGGCAACGGTACTTGCTACTGGAGGTGCGAGCCGGGCCTATCTTTATACTTCTAATCCTGATGGTTCCACGGGAGATGGAATTGCAATGGCCTGGCGAACCGGATGTCGTGTTGCTAATATGGAATTTAATCAATTTCATCCAACGTGTCTTTACCATCCTGAAGCAAGAACATTTCTTCTTTCTGAAGCCTTGCGTGGTGAGGGCGCTTATTTGCTTTTACCTGATGGCAAGCGCTTCATGGATAGGTTTGATAAACGAGCAGAGCTAGCCCCAAGAGATATAGTCGCTCATGCTATTGACCATGAGATGAAGCGACTTGGTGTTGATTGCCTTTATTTAGATATTTCTCACAAGAGTTCCGATTTTATTAAGGGGCATTTTCCGACTATTTACAAACGTTGTTTAGAGCTAGGTTATGATCTTATCAAAGGCCCAGTTCCAATTGTACCTGCGGCTCATTACACATGTGGTGGAGTGATGACGGATCTTAATGCTAGAACTGATATCCTTAATTTATATGCTATAGGTGAAGTTGCGCATACCGGTTTGCATGGAGCTAACCGAATGGCAAGTAATTCTTTGCTGGAATGTATTGTTTTTGCTAATTCTGCCGCTAAGGATATTTCGGAGGTTTTAAAAAAGGAAAAGTTTGATACCGATATTAAACCTTGGGACGAGAGCCGGATTACTGATTCGGATGAGGAGGTAGTAGTGTCTCATAACTGGAATGAATTGCGTCACTTTATGTGGGATTATGTGGGAATTGTTCGCTCAACGCGTCGCCTCCAACGTGCAGCTAGACGCATCGATATGTTGGCGGGTGAAATCCGTGAATATTATAGTTATTTTCGCATAAGTCCGAACCTTCTCGAACTTCGTAACCTGGTAACGGTTTCGGATTTAATAGTACGTTCAGCCCTAAGTCGTACTGAAAGTCGCGGGCTGCATCAGACACTTGATTTTCCAGAGACTGACCCTGATATGGATGGCCGTGCCACAGTTATTAAGCCACCGAGGCGACTTAAGGGTCGCTAATTATCTCACAATTTTTATCAATTTTTTATCGAAATACCTAAGAGTTTGGCGGAGGTCCTGCCCGCGCTTAAGAATTTGGCCTTGGCTTGAGAGGATGGAAAAAGACCCTTGTTTGTGCTTAAGGGCAGGAGTTTTTGTAATGCGAAAAACAGGACGCTCACTTGCCCTTTGAAATGCCGCAAATGTTGCAACGCCCTTACTGGCCGAAATGGCATAATCTTTCCAGTACCCTGAAGCAACCATTCTACCGTAGACGTATAAGATATATTCAAACTCTGCCCGTTCAAAAAATATATAAGGAGAGGTAGCGCTATTTTTTTGAGCTACATGAAATGGAATTATAGTTGATTGATCCGTCATTATTTTTATATTGCGGTGGGGAGAAAGTGATTGCAACTAAAATTGCCATAAAATGACCTTATTTCATCCACAACTCTGCCTTAATTAATCCCTATATTAAATGGTGTTATTCCCTAGCAGCCAGTATTTAGATATTGCGGACCATTTCCCCTCTCCTTCACCCAGCAATATTTTATCTACTGGCTGCAACTTTATTTGGACCCCTCGTAAATCTCTTATAGGCTGCACTATAAGGGAGGAATTTTAGAATTTTTGAAACCTCAATTTTAATATTTCATGAAACTTTTTTTCTTATCAACAATTTCTTAGAACCATTTTTTATAAGCGGCTGCACACTCACATACGAGCACTATCCTCTATACAGCACTTTTTTATAGGCCCGTGAACCAAGTCCAAAAATACGGTTGGAGTTAGGTGACCCCGGTGAATACTAGCTTATTTGTGTGTACTAACTGTCTAACAGATTGTGTAAATAGGTTAAAAAGATTGATTAAAATTGTTTTATTTAGGCTCAAACCCTTGAAATAATGAACAAACGCGCCATATTTCAAACTATATGATAACAATTTCAGGATAACCTTAGAATGAAAAGTGAAAAACACGGATTTGAGGCGGAAGTTTCGCGCCTATTACACATGATGGTCCACTCTGTTTATAGTGAACGCGAAATTTTTCTTAGAGAACTAATTTCAAATGCATCTGATGCATGCGATAAGCTGCGTTATGAAGGTTTGACCAATGAAAAACTTTTAGAGGGTACCAGCGACTTTGCTATCGATATTCAGCTTGATAAAGAAACTAAAACTCTGACGATTTCTGATAATGGTATTGGGATGAATAAGGAAGACCTTATTTCTCATTTAGGAACGATTGCTAGAAGCGGTACATCAGCGTTTGTTGACAATATGTCTGGAGATGAAAAATCAGATACTAATCTAATCGGTCAGTTTGGTGTTGGTTTTTATTCAGTCTTTATGGTTGCTGATAAGGTTGAGGTTATTAGCCGTAAAGCGGGTAACAAAAAAGCCTGGGCGTGGATTTCCGATGGTATTGGTGAGTATACAGTTTCCGATGCTAAAAAAGATTGTTCAGGAACTCAGGTCACTCTGCACATCAAAGATGATGCGACAGAGTTTCTCGAAGTTATGAGGCTTAAAAATATCATAAAAACTTACAGTGACCACATTACTTTACCCATTACATTGATAAGTAAAAATGAGGATGAAAAGGCTGAAGAAAAAGAAGTATCAGAAAAGGTTAATGACGGAACAGCTCTTTGGGCTAGGCCAAAGTCTGATATTACGGATGATCAGTATAAAGAATTTTACCACCATGTGGCCCATTCCTTTGATGAACCTGCAACAACGATTCATTACCGTGCGGAGGGTAAAATTGAGTATACAGTGCTCCTATTTATTCCGAGCCAGCAACCTGCGGATTTATTTGAGCCATCCCGCAAGCCGAAAGTGAAATTATATGTTAAACGTGTCTTTATAACCGAAGATTGCGAAGATCTACTGCCGGGTTACCTTAGGTTTATGAGGGGTGTGATTGATAGCGAAGACCTACCACTTAATATCAGCCGCGAAATGCTGCAAAATAATCCTGTTATGACGAGCATATCAGGGGCAGTAACCAAACGGATACTTACTGACCTTGAGAAAAAAGCTAAAAAAGATGTGAAGGGTTATAATGATTTTTGGAATAACTTTGGTGCTGTTCTCAAGGAAGGTATTTACGAGGATTTTGCCCGAAGAGATCAGATTTTAAAAATCTCACGGTTTCACACAACTGCAGATGAAGAGCTGACAAGCCTAGAAGGTTATGTTTCTCGTATGGGAGAAGGCCAGGATACAATTTATTATATTACTGGTGACAGTCTTGTGGCGGCTAAACGTTCTCCTCAATTAGAAGGCTTTAAAGCAAAAAATATTGAAGTTCTTTATCTCACGGATCCTGTTGATGAGTTTTGGATGCAAATGGTACCGGAGTTTGATGGTAAAAAGTTTGGTTCAGTAACTCGGGGGGCTGCTGATCTTGATGATAAGAAGGATGATGAGAAGAAAGAAAATACACCTGAGATGGATGCATTAATTGCTGTCATTAAAACAAACCTTGGCGAGGCAGTTAAGGATGTTCGTATATCAAATCGCTTAACGGACAGTGCGGTCTGTCTGGTTGCAGATGATAACGACATGGACATGCATATGGAACGTATACTTAAAATGCATAACAAGCTTGACGGGGGGGCAAGTACGCGGGTGATGGAAATTAATGCAGAAAATTCATTAATAAAAACTTTGGCAGCTGCGGCAACCAAGAAAAACTCAGTAGCAGCCCTTAAGGATGCATCACAAATTCTACTAGATCAGGCGCGTATCATGGAAGGAGATCTTCCAGATGATCCTGTTGCTTTCGCGTCACGGCTCTCATTAATGATGACTAACAGTTTTAGTTAAATAATAGAGATAATAAATTAAAAGACGGATTGTCGTAAATTACAATCCGTCTTTTTTAGTTTTGGTTAGAATAATTAATGAGCTTATTGTGAGGCAAGATTGCGTAGTACGTAATGAAGAATACCACCGCTTTTATAGTATTCTACTTCATTCGCGGTATCGATCCTACTGAGAACTATGATTTTTTTAATTGAACCATTCGCATAAGTAATAGAAACATTTATATCTTGCTGTGGAATGATACCGTCCGCAATACCTACAATATCAAACGTTTCAGTACCTAAAAGCCCGAGGCTTTCCCGGCTATCACTACCTTTAAACTGGAGAGGTAGGACACCCATTCCTACAAGGTTTGAGCGGTGAATACGTTCAAAGCTTTCGACAATTACTGCTTTAACGCCAAGAAGGTTCGTGCCTTTAGCAGCCCAGTCACGTGATGATCCAGTTCCGTATTCCTTACCGCCAACTACGACTAAGGCCGTACCAGCGTCCTGATATTTCATAGAGGCATCATATATGCTCATCTGCTCGCCTGTTGGGATATACGTTGTTATACCGCCTTCGGTGCCGGGAGCCATAAGGTTACGTAGTCTAACATTGGCAAATGTACCACGCATCATCACCTGGTGGTTACCACGCCGGGAGCCATATGAATTAAAGTCGATGCGTTCCACTCCATTTTCAGAAAGATACTTGCCAGCGGGGCTATCAGCTTTAATAGCACCTGCTGGTGAAATATGATCGGTTGTTATACTGTCGCCTAAAAGGGCAAGGAGGTTAGCGCCCTTAATATCCGATATATTTATGGTTTCCATAGTCATGCCCTGAAAATAGGGAGGATGCTGAATATATGTGCTGCTATTGTCCCAGGCATAGGTCTCTCCCTCGGGAAATTTGATAGCTTGCCATTGTTCTGTACCAGAAAAAACGTCTTTGTAACGTTCTACAAACATTTCACGGGTCAGCGATGCACGGATTGTTTCTTCGATTTCTGCGTTACTCGGCCATAGGTCTTTTAGATAAACATCATTCCCATTTTGATCTTGACCAAGAGGATCTTTGGTGATGTCAACCTGTAGAGAGCCAGCAATAGCATAAGCAACAACTAGTGGAGGCGACGCAAGGTAAGATGTCTTAAGATCCTGGCTTACGCGACCTTCAAAGTTACGGTTGCCTGAAAGAACCGACGCACAAATCATTTCATTATCATTAATTGTGTCACGTAGTTCATCCGCAAGGGGACCGGAGTTACCAATGCATGTTGTGCATCCGTAACCGACAAGGTCGAACCCAAGGGCATCAAGGTGTGGGGTAAGACCCGCTTTATCAAGATAGTCTGTTACAACTTGTGACCCTGGAGCAAGAGAAGTTTTAACCCAAGGCTTTGACTTAAGACCAAGTTCATTTGCTTTCTTTGCTACTAAACCAGCAGCCATAAGAACGCTTGGGTTTGATGTGTTGGTACATGATGTAATCGCAGCAATTAGAACGTCACCGTGATGAATTTTAAATTCTTTACCTTTGACAGTGTAGGCTTTCTCTTTTTCTGCACTTTTTCCACGCACTTCAAGAACTTCATTAAAGGCATTAGTTGCATTACCTAATGATACACGGTCTTGCGGTCGGCTTGGACCAGCAAGACTAGGTTCTACAGTTGAAAGGTCCAACTCAAGACTGGAAGTGTATTCAGGGTCAGGCGTTGATGCATCACGCCACATACCCTGTTCTTTTGCATAGGCTTCAACAAGAGCAAGGCTGTCGTCATCACGGCCGGTAAATTCAAGGTATTCAAGTGTTGCAGCTGAAACAGGAAAGAAGCCACATGTTGCCCCGTATTCAGGGGCCATATTTGCGATTGTTGCCTGGTCGGCAAGGGTCATTTCATCAAGACCATTCCCATAAAACTCCACAAACTTACCAACTACGCCGTGTTTACGAAGCATTTCAACAACGGTAAGAACGATGTCGGTAGCAGTTATTCCCTCTTGAGTTTTACCAAGCAGCTTGAAGCCAACAACTTCTGGGATCAGCATTGATACTGGCTGACCAAGCATTGCAGCCTCCGCCTCTATACCACCAACACCCCAACCAAGAACTGCAAGCCCATTAACCATCGTTGTGTGACTGTCAGTACCAACACAAGTATCAGGAAAGGCAACCGTTTTACCGTCAACGTTTGCTGTCCAAACGGTTTTTGCAAGATATTCTAGGTTTACCTGATGACAGATACCAGTGCCAGGCGGTACAGCACTGAAATTATCAAAGCTATTCTGGCCCCAACGCAGGAATTGATAACGTTCGTTGTTGCGAGACATTTCGAGATCTACATTTTTTTGAAACGCTTTGTTATCACCAAAATTATCAACCATTACACTGTGGTCGATTACAAGATCAACGGGGCTAAGTGGATTTATTTGATCGGGGTTTCCACCAAGTTCTTGAACTGCGTTTCGCATGGCGGCAAGGTCAACTACGGCTGGAACGCCGGTGAAGTCTTGCATTAGAACGCGCGCTGGGCGGTACTGAATTTCCCGATTCATACGCTTTTCTTTTTGCCAGTCAATGATGGCCTTAATATCATCAGTTGAAACAGTAACCCCATCTTCATAGCGTAGAAGGTTTTCAAGTAATACTTTCATCGAGTATGGAAGACGAGATATATCGCCTAGTTTTTTTTCTACCTCGGATAAAGAATAATAATCATATTCTTTTTCGCCCACGTTAAGCGTGCGGCGCGTATTAAGGGTATCTTGACCTACAGTTGCCACTAGTAAACTCCTTGTATTCATTTGAATATTTTTATATGGCATGTTTTGACGGAAATTTATCTAAAACTCAAGCAAAAACCGGCTTTTTTATAGTCATAAAAGTTAATTATTTGTTAAAATAAGGCATGTCTGCCTTTGGATGCCTGGAAAAGACCTTATTATTGACAAAAAAATGCCAAAAATTTACTTAATATCTATTTTCATAACTTTGCTAAAAATATAAGGAGTAAATATTATGATTCTAGAACAAAAAACAAAAAGTGGATTAGTTGCTGTTTTTTTTAACGGTAAAAATCTTCTTATTAGCTTGATGGTTACAATATTTTATGTGTTTGCGTCTGGAGCAAAGGGGGGTGAGGATGGTAATGAATTGATATTAATTATAGTGGGCACTAGCCTTTTTACGATTGCATCTGGAATTCTTATATGGGCCCGCGATATTTCCAAAAAACTTTATAGCTAAACTGAGGGCTTCTCAGCACGCCTATATACTGCTATAGCTTTTAGAAATAAAAGCTATAGCAGTAGGGTCATGTGGAAAAAATAGATACCTTTTCAGTTTTAAACTTATCCGTAAAGCGTGGAGATAGACCAGTCCTTTGCGGTCTTAACTTTGATCTAGTATCGGGCTTGCTTTTAAAGTTAATTGGTCCCAATGGATCGGGAAAATCCACGCTTTTAAAAACACTGGCCGGCTTGATTGATACTGAAGAAGGTGACGTCTTATCAGATGGAAACTCCGTAATAGCCAATAGAGAGTGGATCGCTAGAAATATTTGCTACCTTAGTCACAAAAATGCTCTCAAATCCGAATTTACGGTGCTCGAAAATATCAAATTTTGGGCCAATTTATGGGGATGTCAAAATAAAATATTATACTCTCTCAAACAAATGGGTATCAACTACCTTAGAGATACGCCGGTTAGATACCTCTCATCTGGTCAAGCTCGACGCGTAGCTCTAGCGAGGTCACTTTGCCATCCTGCGGCTCTCTGGCTATACGACGAGCCTACTGTTGGCATTGATGATCAAGGGTTAGATTATTTATCAATAGCTATGGAAAATCACCTTACTGAGGGAGGTATGATTGTTTGCGCAACGCACGATACTCTCAGAATTAAAGATGAGATGGTTAAAAATTTCGATCTTACGAAGTTTTCCGTATCGCTTTCTTCATCGGGAGATGGGTGTTCATGAGTGCCCATTTTTGGTCAGTCGTAAAACGCGACATTAAAATAGGTTGGCAGGGTGGCAGCACCAGTAGCATGGTTGTGGCGTTCTTTACTATAGTGGTTACTCTTTTTCCACTTGGGATTGGGCCTGAGCAGAGTGTGCTTGCTCGTATTGCCGTTGGAGTAATCTGGGTAGCGGCACTCCTTGCTTGTCTGCTTTCACTAGACAGAATTTTTCAAGCCGACTATGAAGACGGCACCCTCGATCAATACGCATTAAGTCGCCTGCCGCTGGAGCTTATAGTGATTGGAAAATCGCTTGCTCATTGGTTAACAACCTCTCTTCCGCTAATACTAATAACTCCCCTTCTTGCTGTACTTTTAAATATGAATGATGCGGCTTTTTTACCCTTGATTTATGCTATGCTGATAGGGACGCCAGCGCTGTCACTAATTGGTACTATTGGAGCTTCGCTTACAGTATCTTTAAAGAGAGGTGGCGTACTTTTATCCCTTCTAATATTGCCGCTTTATGTTCCAGTATTAATTTTTGGTGTGATGGCAGTAGATGCCGGTATTAGGGGTGTTGGAAGTAATGCATCGCTTCTTTTCCTTGCGGCGGTCACCCTTTTTAGCCTTGCAATAACTCCTTGGGTTTCAGCTGCAGCAGTAAGGTTAGCTCTAGATTAATAAAGTATTTTTTCCTTTGACTACATAGGGTATTTTTGTTGAAATTACTCTGCTAGATTACCAGGGTCGGTATCATCAATCACTTTCTTAAGAAATTTAGGCAAATATGGATGCATGCGTTGAAGTTGCTGATCGATGAAGGGAAGACGGCGACGAATTTTTTGTATTCTGATCTTTATCCAAGAGCTTTCTGAAATAAGAAGGCTTAGCCCAACAAGGGCAAAAAACTGGCCGATAGGTAGGGGAGCTGGAGCGGTAATTATCCCAATAACAAACAACACACTGCCGGCAACAAGCTTTAGCGGTTTTCTAATTATTTTTAAGTACATAACATAATTGGTTCTTTCTATTGTCGGTAAGACAGTAAGCATCTTAATTGAGAAAAATATGAAAGATGAACAAATCTCTATCGGCCATACCGAGCATTTTGCACCGGTAAAATTAATTGGTATTCACACCATAGGAAATATTGCAAAAGCACAGGTTACGAACTACCAAGACGGCGTACTCATTGCGGAAATTATTCAATGACGGAGAAAAAACAAAAACTGGGTTGGTTTAGTCGACTAAAACAAGGATTAAAAAAAAGTTCAAGTGCCCTAACGGAGGGCATTACAGGAATTTTTACTAAAAAGAGGTTGGACGCATCAACGCTAGAGGAACTAGAAGATCTACTTATTATGTCTGATCTTGGCGTAGCCGTAAGCGCTAGGGTCTGTGAACGGCTTGCAAAGAACCGCTTCGATAAATCCATAACAGCTGAGGAAGTCCAGCAAGCCCTTGCGGAGGAAATAGGTGAAATAATGGAGGATGTAGCCAAGCCTCTCGAAATCAGTCGCGATAACATTCCACATATAATCCTAATGGTAGGTGTCAATGGTGCCGGAAAAACGACAACAATTGGTAAAATGGCTAAACAATTTAAAAAACAAGGTAAATCGGTGATGCTCGCCGCGGGGGATACTTTCCGGGCTGCAGCAACAGAACAGCTCCAAATTTGGGGTCAACGGAACGATGTACCAGTAGTAGTTGGCAAGGAAGGCTGCGATGCTGCGGGGCTAATCTATGATGCTATTGAAAAGGCCCGCATCACCAATACGGATATTTTAATGGTTGATACCGCAGGGCGGCTCCAAAATAAGGGCTACCTAATGGATGAACTTAAAAAAATTATCCGCGTGATTGGTAAATTTGACCAAACAGCACCCCACGATACAGTGTTAATTTTAGATGCCACTACAGGCCAAAATGCCGTGTTGCAAACAGAAGTCTTTCTTGAGTTGGCAGGTATAACTGGAATTATTATGACAAAACTTGACGGTACTGCCCGCGGAGGGGTACTCGTGGCATGTGCTGAGAAGTTTAGGTTGCCCATACACGCCATTGGAGTTGGTGAAACCATCGACGATTTACAGCCATTTGATGCAGCTGATTTTTCCAAGATGCTTGTTGGCGTAGACATAAATTAGAAGGAAAACAGAAGATGAACCAAATTATAAAACTTCTTATCGAGCTAGGGCCACTGATTATTTTTTTCTATGCTAATAATCATTTTTCAGATGAAACCGGTGTTGGCGGATTAATACCGGCAACAAAAATATTTATGATAGCAATGCCTATATCCATGATTTGCTCGAAAATATTTCTCAAGAAAATAGCTCCCATGCTCTGGATTTCAGCAGGGTTTATTGGGGTTCTAGGTGGGCTTACGATTTATTTTGATAGTGAGATATTTATCAAAATAAAACCAACTATCGTCTATCTCCTTTTTTCTACTATATTGCTTGGAGGCTATGCTTATGGAAAACCATTTATCAAAACCTTGTTTGAGGCTGGACTTCCGCCGATTAAAGAAATCGCTTGGTTAAAAATTAGTCGAAACTGGGGAATATATTTTATTTTTGCGGCTATGTTAAATGAATACATATGGAGAAATTACTCAAATACCGACTGGCTCTGGGCAAAAATATGGGTGTTTATGCCCTTGAGCCTTATTTTTGCCATGTCCCAAATGCCCCTAATTATGAAACATGTTATTGAAGAAAAAGATGACACTAAATAGATATAAGTGTTGTTGATAAATCTTAATTTATTTAAAATTTTACTGTGACTTAGTTAATTTTTCGAGTTCTTGCTTTATAATTTCTTTTTGTTCTTTTGGTGCATTTATCAAAGCGCTCTTCATGGCAGCAATAGCATTTTGTTTTTGACCAAGAACCATATAGGCTCGTGAAAGACGCAACCAACCCTCAATATTATCAGGATTTTGCGTCTGCTTATCCGCAAGTTGCAATACCATCTGATAAATAAGTTCTGCCTGTTCATCCTCATCCATATTCTGGATCGTCTCTGCTTGTTCGCTAGTTATCGATGGCGCTCTTGTCTCAGGAAGGCCCTGAACCAAACCCAATTCTCGCGCAGCTTTGTCTGCCCAATAATCCACAAGCGGCTTAAGCGGACTTTGTTCTGCAAGTCCTCTGCTTATTTCAAGCCAATTACGATAGGCAATTTCTATATCCCCCGCCTGGTAATCTGCAAGCGCAAAATAATACTTAGGGCCTGGATGTGCCGGTTGTTTTTTTGCCGCCTTATTCAAAACAACAAGAGCTGCTGGAGTTACTTTTTCCTTGGCCGCAACAATTAGACTTTCCCCATACATAAGTTGAAGGTCAAAGTTTTTTGGATCAATGGCTTGAGCTTGATAAAGCGCCTTAGCTGCAGACTGAAAGTTCCCCAAACTCATTTCTAAACGAGATAGGTAAACGAGACCCTCAGTATCGGGCGCTTTGCTAGAGAGCCGAGTGAGTAGGCGTTCACGTAGCTGTATTTTATTTTTATAATCTTCGGCCTGATCTCCTTCCAAGCGCGCTTTTTCAGCAAGGCTTCTTGGGTAATCTGGCATTGATGGCGTTCCAAGAACTGAATAAAGTGCAATTGACATCAGAAGCAACACCAACATTAAAATGGTAATTAAATTATTTGGAGCCTCCTCTGTAATTACTTCTTCTTCATTTGATGCTGCTGATAAAATTCGTCTTTCTATTTCTACACGGGATCTTTTGGCTTCACCTTCGCTCAAAAGATCAAGTTTAAAATTATTTTCTAACTCTTTTAGTTGTTCAGTATAGACAGCTATATCTGGTTTTCTTTGCTCCCTCACTGCAGCGTTTTTGTAATAAGGAATAAGAAGAATAAGAACGGCAACAAAACAAAAAATTATGAGGGGAATGAGGTACGTCAATCATCGGCCCTTTCATCAAGTAGCGCTCTTAGTCTTTTTTCTTCGTCCTTATTAAGTGGCGACGAGACTGCTAAAAATTTTCTCTGCGATTGATTACGGTAGATAACAAAGAAGCCAATAAGAAGTAAAAGTAACGGCGATAACCACAAAATTATTGTCGTTCTATCAAATGGGGGTTTTAAGAGTACCCAATCACCGTAACGTTTTGTCATAAAAAATAGGACCTCTTCATCGGTATCTCCAGCTGTTATTCTTTCCCTAACAATTTCACGAAGATCTTTGGCAAGTGGCGCATCACTATCAACAATCGACTGGTTTTGACAAACTAAACAGCGTAGTTGTTTCATAATTTCTTGGGCTCTTATCTCTGAAGCTGGGTCAGCAAGTTGCTTTTCATCAACCCCAACGGCATACGCAGCAAATGTTATAATTATAAATAAGGTAAAACTTAGAAAAAATTTCATTCACCCATCCTTTTAATTATAGGCAAAAACTTATCTTCAAAGTCCATTTCGTGAATGGGTCCTGCATGCTTATAACGAATAATTCCCTCTTGAATAACATAAGTTTCCGGCACCCCGTAAACACCAAAATTAATAGCGACGCGACCATCTTCATCAGCAGCTATTTTATAATAAGGATTACCTTGCTCTTTAATGAAGCGATTTGTATCACGAGCTTTATCCTTATAACTGATACCATAAATTTTATAGCCCTGATTTTTAAGTTCCATCAAAAATGGATGCTCCACATAACATGGGGCACACCATGAAGCGAAAAAATTAATGATGATGACTTCTTCCTCAACTTCTAAATCAATCGATGAAAAACCAAGACTTTCACCACCAACTATTGGCAGCGAAAATTCAGGAATAGGATCATTAATAAGTTCGGACGGAATATTACCCGGGCTTAAGCTAAGTCCAGTATAAAGTGCCAGAGAAATAACGCAAAAGGTAGCAAACGGAATAAATTTTTTCATCTAATTTATCTTCTTCTTTGCAGCACCCATTCGAAAGCGTCGATCACTTAATGAAATAAAACCACCGAAAACCATAATGACGACACCGCCCCAAAGCCAAGTTTGTAAAGGCTTATAGTATAGCCGCACCGCCCATTGATCATAAGTTTTGTTATTAGCTTCCCCTATAACTACAAATAAATCACCCATAAGGGTGCTGTATATTGCTGCTTCCGTTGTTGGCATAGGAGGGGTAGAAAAAAGACGAGCCTCTGGCTCCAAGGTAGTCACAATTTTACCATTTTTTCTTATATCAAACGCCCCCCTTACCGCCGTATAATTGGGCCCAATAATACCGCTTGTATCCCTAAAGTTTACATCATAGCCGCCAATATTAGTTTCATCCCCGTAAGCCATAATTTTTTGCTGCTCGATCCCCCAATAAGAAGAGCCTGCTATGCCCAATACCGCAATCGCAAGACCCAGATGACCAAAACTCATCCCCACAGAAGCTCTTGGTT
>CAJQRG010000050.1 GCA_905612225.1 Emcibacteraceae bacterium
TAATCTATTTGTCGCAGGTTCGAGTCCTGCTCGGGGAGCCAACTTCTTCCATTCAATTCAACGTAATCAACTCGATACCCCTGGTGGCTACACCTTGAAAGTATAAACGATTACAGCACCTTACAGGTTTTAACTGTCAGTTTATCCCGTGCATTACTGAACTAATAATGAGGGTTTTACCCTTATTTTTTGCTTAGGGGTACACAAATGGGTACACATTTAAGAACCATAAAACATACTATTATTAAACGTTCCTACTATTATTATCGTCGTCGTGTTCCTGCTATCTTACAATCAGAATACATAAAAAATGTCATTCTAATTTCATTAAATACACGTTGCCACAAAGAAGCTAGGAAATTGTCTCAAGCTATGACAAGTAAATTAGATAAGCTCTGGGCAGAGATGAGATTAAATATATTAGAGCTCCCTGCTCACCACTTACTGTTATCATACATTGATAATGTTGTGACTATTCCAACGCTGTCAGAGGCATTAGAACTTTATTTAAGAATGAAAGGTGTTGGCAAAAGTAAAACATTTTATAGAACCTGTGAACGATCTATAGGGAAACTTACCACATTCGCAGGTGATAAACCTCTTGATAAATATAAAAGGTCTGACGCAAATGGTTTGCGGGACCTGTTACTTGATGAAGGATTAGCTCCTCAAAGCATCAAGCGTATGATGTCTGTTATCAATGCAGTTGTGAACGTTAGTATTAATGAACATGCAATGACAATTCCTAAAGTATTCTCTGGTATTGAATTTCCTAAAGTATTCTCTGGTATTGAATATGGTTCCATGAACCAAGTTAACAGACGACTACCAATTCCAATCAATGATATTAGAAAGGTACAGACATTATGTAAAAGTGTGGATGATGATATACGCTGGTTAGTAGCATTAGTTTCTGACACTGGCTGTAGACTTGCAGAAATCACAGGCTTACTTATTGATGATCTTAATATAAATGCTGAAGAGCCATATGTTTCCATCACCCCTCACCCATGGCGATCCCTTAAAAACAGCGGCAGTGAACGTAAAATCCCTTTAGTAGGCATGTCACTATGGGCTGCAGAAAGAAAAGCCGTCTCATAAACTTCGAATTGCAATTTTTTAAATATGTCTTATGGTCTTTTAAGGGAGGGTTGAATGTCAGGTGTTGAAAAATGGCTAACCATGGGTTTATTATGTTTATCAGGTAGTGTTATTTTTTGGCTGCCTTTATTTTCAGATATTTTTTATATTCCTATGCAGAATGCTTTTGGATTTACAAAAACCCAAATGGGACTTCTTTTAAGTACCTTCGGAGCTGTGTCTTTAATCGCCTATTTTCCAGGAGGATGGTTAGCAGATCGTTTTTCACCACGAAAACTAATAACTACTGCCCTTGTGATTACCGCCCTCGCAGGTTTTTTTTTCTCCACTTTACCTTCTTTTGAAATTTGTCTGATCTTATTTGGAATTTGGGGCATAACCAGCGCTGGCATATTATGGTCAGCAATGATTAAAGCAACACGATGTTGGGGCTCGAGTGAGGATCAAGGAAAGACCTACGGCATACTTGAGGGAGGAAGAAATATTTCAGAAGTGATCTCCACTACGGTCCTATTGACAATTTTTGCATATAGCGGAGGTGATGATAAGGCTGTCTCTGAAAATATTATTTGGATATCTTCTTATACTTTAGTTTTGGCATTTTTAGTTTGGCGAGTTATGAAGGACGGGATATCTAATCACGAAAAGCAGCCAAAAGTAACGATCACTGAAATCAAATATATTTTGAAATTACCCATCATTTGGCTGATTGCACTTATTATAATGGCTACTAATACAGCAATGTGGGGAACAATCTTTTTTACCCCTTATGCGACTGAAGTTTTCGAATTGGGTGAGGTTGGTGGTGGCGCCATTGGAGTTGGTAAATACTGGGTCACGCCTTTTGCTGCTATAGCAGCAGGTTTTTTTGCAGATAAAATTGGCCCTGCAAAAGCTATATTAGGATTTTGTATCATAATGACTTCCGGTTTTTTAATGTTTGGTCTTGTTCCCGGATCTCAAGCACTCTTACCTTTTCTGATAATCAATGTCGCCGCTCTTACGGCTGTTGTCTATGCACTCAGGGGAACTTATTTTTCCCTCTTGGAACAAGGTAGCGTTCCACTAGCGGTGACCGGTACAGCAACAGGAATTATTTCAGTAATTGCGTACACACCAGATATATTTATGCCCACCTTGGGTGGGGTAATTTTAGATGCTTATCCAGGTGCTTCTGGGTATCAGTACCTATTTCTATTTGTCTCCTTCTTTAGTATGATAGGCGTTTCTGCAGCTTATTTTATTTATCAAAAAATTCAAAGAATAAAAAATTAGAAAATCTATGTAGACTTTGTGATAACGAATTGAATATCACTCATAATTCGAATGTCCACATCCACCTTAAAATTATTAGTCATCCTCGGGCCATACACCCCCTGGAACGCCGGGATAAGTTCCGAGGCTCTTGCCGTGGGACTGATAACCCAATAATCGACGGACATGATCTGGATAACTATCAACGACTTCACGAGGAATACTCAAAAAATGGTTTTCTTCTTGCTTAAGCCAGCCAAGACTATAGGTGCTGATCATACATCCGCGTGGTAAGTCACTTTTATTGGCACCGCCACCGTGTATGGTTGCTCCCATATAAATAAGTGCCGATCCCTTTGGCATTACTGCCTGGACAATATCATCTTCCCTAACGTCTTCAATATTGCGCAAATCATGGCTATTTGGCACTAACCTTGTCGCTCCATTTTCCTTGGTAAAGTCATCAAACGCCCACAAAACACTCACTTGCCATTCAACCCCGGGAATTCTTTTGGGGTAATCATCATCGTCACGGTGCAATTCCTGATCTTTTTCCCCTGGATATATTTCAATAGCGGTACTGCTACCCACTTGAAAATTTTCGCAATGAGGAAGCAGGACAGCACCGATAATTTTCATTACTTGCTCATGAGCAAGCAATCCTAGTGACGCTCGCGATTTTCTTGGTACGGTATACAGTCTTAGTGTCGTATACCCGTTAAAATCATCCTGAAATTTAGTACCCTGCGTATCATAATAAGGCCTAAGCTCTTTTGATATTTTGTCCACAACATTATCATTGACTAGATTGGCAATAATTACCGCACCATCATCGTTTAACGTGAGCATGATTTCATCTATGGAAGAATTTTTATCAAGTGTTTTTATCATTGTTATCTCTTTTAATATATTCAGAAACTATATAAAATCAATCGCTATAAGTCAACTTTTTGGAACTGAAAAATAGCCGTTTTGACTTGGAGATTGCCTTTCAAATTACATCAACACCAAAGATATTAAGCACCGGTACAAGGTCCCTCATAGAGCTGGGATTCTCTGTGATGCCCATACATTTAGGGTGTAGCTAGCAAGCAAGCAAGCAAGCAAGCAAGCAAGCGAGTGTCTCTTCCGGTGATAGTTTGCCCTCCGACACTGCTATACAGACAAAGAAATAGCAGGAAACTTAATCCCTTGCCCTCCGAAGGCAGAGGTCGAAGGTTCAAATCCTTTCGGGTGCACCATTAGCACATTGAAATCATTACAATATATAAGATAGATTCTCATTCTTGATTTAATAATTATTTACTAGCAATCACATAGCAATCACGACATCAATTTGATTGATCCTCTTAGAATATAAAATACGCCCTCACCTATAAACCTGACCACAGTCTAATTTGACTCACTTACTGGTATCTGAGTAGAGTAGTGAACAAGTTTGAAAAAACTTACCAACAACTTCTAAAGGATTTAAAATGTCTAAATTTTTTAAAATATCAATAGCAATTTTTGCATCAATGGTCGTGATGCTAAGCATGGCGTCTGCTCAACAATATGGAAACCCATAACGAGCATCAGTAGGAAAGAGGTAAAGCATGGCAACCATAAAACAAATTGGTAATCTCTTAGAGAAGTCCTTTTCCAAATGGGACTATAAGAAAGCAATAAAATTAAGTGATAATGAGACTAAAACTCGCGATTACCTTATTGAGCCTGTATTTAATATGCTCGGTTACAGCAAAATGGATCATTACTCTCATGAATACAGTTTAAAAATCTCCAAGGGGAGTGTTCAAAAGGTTGATATGGTTGTATCCCTTAATGGCAAATCTCCGATAATGCTAGTAGAGTGCAAAACAGCTAATGCTAACTTGACAAAGGCTCATTTTAACCAATTATCAGGATACTATGACAATCATAAGGAATCTAAAATAGGGATACTCACAAACGGCATAGTTTATGAATTTTATGCGGTTAAATGGAACGACAACACAATATTAAACGACACACCTTTTTTGATTTTCGATCTAAGAAAATTTACAAGAGCAGATCTAGAAGATTTAGCTAATTTTCACATTCAACTTTTTAATACAAAAGACATATTAAATATTTCAGAAGAAACTTATTTTTTTGAGGACTTTAATATTGCTCTAACTAAAACTCTCCATCCCGCAGGAGATGAACTAACAAAACTTATATATCAAAACATGGGAGGAAAGAGGTTAACAGAAAAAGTAAATAAAAGACTTCGAAAATTAATAAACTCTGTATCCCTTCAAAATTCTATTGAAAAAATTAAGTTCCTTGAGGGTAAACAGTCTTCATCAGGGATAGTAACAACAGCAGAAGAACTAAAGGCACATCAAATTATAAAAACTATTCTCGTGATGAATCCAAGACTGAAAGACCACGCTAAAAGATTTAGTTACAAGGATTACAAAGGACAATTTAAAATAATAGTTGATGAAATGCCCTCTAAAGAAATTTGCCATCTTGAACTTTCCAGTTCAGCACTGACTATCGTTATTGATAATATCCCTTTTAAACTGAGTAACGTCTCAACATTTGAACTCACTAAATATAAAAAGAAATTAGTAGATTCAGCCCTTAAGCATATATAAAAACTGATGAACATGTGAATATAGTAAATAATGAAAATTTTAAGTTGGAATTGTAACTGTAAGTTTAGAGAAAAATTTCATTTATTGGATCAATATAACGCCGATATAATGATTATACAGGAATGT
The DNA here is from genome assembly GCA_905612225.1 of Emcibacteraceae bacterium. Taxonomy (GTDB): domain Bacteria; phylum Pseudomonadota; class Alphaproteobacteria; order Sphingomonadales; family Emcibacteraceae; genus Pseudemcibacter. Next base: position 5,103 of record CAJQRG010000050.1, read on the forward strand.
GAAGACCCTAAGCAAAGTTTGCACAATGATTATAAATCATGGGCTAAAAACTATATTTGGGTTGGAGACAATAAGCATAAAGGTTTAGGTGTCTTCGCAAGTAAAAATATAAACCTAAAAAAATTACCCATACCTTCAAGCAATTATAAACTTTTTCTCCCCATTTTAATAAACAACAAACATACTTTAATCGGTGTATGGACAAAGGCTTCAACGACGACCAAAAAAGGTTACATAAATCAATTATACAATTTTTTAGTCGAAAATAAAAAAATATTAGATTTTTCAAAAATAATAATTGCTGGGGACTGGAACAGTAATGCACAGTGGGATAACAAAAGACCAATAGGTAATCATTCAGATGTTGTGCGTTTATTAAAAAAAGAAAATGTTTACAGTGCTTATCATTATTTAAAAAAAATTGATCACGGGTCTGAAGTGGATACAACTTTTTATCTTTATCGTAACAAAATTAGATCGTTTCATATTGATTATATATTTCTAAATAAAAATTGGTTAACTACGCCTTGTTCATTTTCTGTTTTTAATTCTGACCAATGGCTCAAATATAGTGATCACGTCCCTATAGTATTCGCTGGTCAGAA
>CAJQRG010000051.1 GCA_905612225.1 Emcibacteraceae bacterium
TAAAAATAGAGAAACACGCCTTCCCGTATAAAAAACCTTTCGTGATAACTGGCCATACATTTATAACCTCAAAAACAATTAGGGTAATACTTGAGGAAGACGGCTACATTGGGCGCGGCGAAGCTCTCGGCATAGGATCAAATGGTGATACTGATGAAACTATGATGGCACAGTTGCAGCAGTTTTTAATACATACTAAGGGTATAGTGACAAATGAATTAATCCAAAAATTATTACCATTGGGTGGAGCAAGAAATGCTTTAGATTGCGCTCTATGGGATCTAACTGCAAAAAAGGCTAGAAAATCAATTTGGCAACTTCTTAGTATAGAACCAAAGCGACTGGCCACAGTTGCCACCATAGGTATTCAAACCCCTAAAAAAATGGCTATAGAGGCACGGGAGCTTTCAAAATATAATAACTTAAAAATTAAACTAAGCGGCAACGAACCAATCGCAGCATTAGAGGCGGTAAGAACTGCTCGACCAGATGCCACATTGATTGTAGATGTTAATCAAGGTTGGAGTTTTTCAGAGCTAAAGGAATACTTACCTCAGGCACAAAAACTCGGTATCCAAATGATAGAACAACCCCTACCTAGAGGGGCCGATGAAGACTTAGAGGGTTTTAAATCTATTGTTCCATTGGGTGTAGATGAAAGTTGCCGAGATAGTACTGAGTATGAAATTTCAGCACGCCGTTACGATATAATTAATATCAAACTTGATAAATGCGGCGGACTAACTGACGCTCTGAGAATTATTGATTTTGCTAATAAAGATGGTAAAAAACTTATGATTGGTAATATGTGCGGGTCTTCGCTCTCTATGGCTCCTTCTTATGTTGTGGGACAGTTTTGCAAATACATCGATATCGATGGACCGTTATTTCTTAAAAATGATATTAAACATGGACTGGATTTTATGAATGGCGGGTTTGTTAGTAAACCAAAAAAGAAATTATGGGGTTAAAATTTTTATTTAAATAAAAATTTATGCTGCAGAGTTCGCGTTGAAAATTTTTTCAAAAACAGAGTTTTGGGTACCACTATTTATCATTATTGGCATCCCAATAATGTATATGCTGTTTAGTGCCAGCAGTATTGCCCAAAACCTCTTTAAGGCAAATGACTTAGATTATTATATTCCCTTCTGGAGCGGCATTATCATCCTGCACTGGATGTCCGTTTACTGTGTTGCGCTTAATCTTAAAAAACGAAAGCTAAGCTTTTCAGATATTGAGTTTGCACAATCCAAGTAGAACTAACTAAGGAATTCTTTTAATGAACTACATCAAGTTTGTACGTTAATTTTATTAGGCCCTCAAGGTGCTGAGATCTGGTCCAGCGAATAAGCCGGTATGAGCCAGTTATCTCCACTTTCATCTACCATGCCACCCATTTGCTCAGTCACTACACGATCGATAACCTGGATGCCTCGTTCACCCATCAATGGAAAAGTATCTTCGCCGATATGATCAGGGGTACGATCAGGAAAATTGCGCCTGGTGCGGGTGATGCGAAATGCTTCTGACAGCGAAAACTGTCCAAATGCACTTTCTATACCTTCCTTGCCCAACATAAATCCCAGAAGTCCACCCCAAGTGGCGGTTGGATTGTCGGAGTCCCATCCAGCTAACGAGCCGACCCTAATTGTTTTAAGAAGGTCACCTTCACCGTAAAACAAGCTTACTAGGCTAGCGGCAAAATTTATACCACCATCGTAGGGAGATTCAAATTGATAACCATCGCCATTCCCAATTTGATAGCGGGTATAAACAGCGTCGCGGGTATGCTCCCAGTTGTCTTTATCTGAGTTTGCATCATAGGCTGATTTCACGAAATCATACATTTTAGCGGAATATGAATTTTCTGGAAGTCTTTTACGTGCCATTTCAGCGAGCCATGTAGTCTGCTCTTTCATTGAGAGGCTTTTATCAACAACCGAAGCCAATGAATGCATAATTACATAAAATTCCGAAATCCATTCGGCTTCACCATATGCAGTTACACGAATTGGAAGATGAGAAAGCTTTAGAGCTACATCCGGCCTGGCTGGGGCAAACAGGCCAAATATTTCAGTGGTGAGTTGCGCGTCTATTCTCATATATAACTCATTATTCTCAGGTTCACTTGTCTCTGGCGGCACAAGCGCTTGATCTTTCATGAGGTAATATGCTTTTTCATTAGAAACCCAAAGAAAATTTTCACGGTGGTCACTACCCTTGGGGTAGTGAGGGGCATCTTCGTTTGAATATATATGCTTCAGCCATCCTGCTCTGATCTGTTCTGCAGTCAGCAGGCTTGTTTCATGCTCATACATCAGATGCTGATACATATATTCGAAGTCACTGTCGTCATCTGAACCCCATGCTTCCCCTTCATTGACAAAAACGTAGCTCAAAATATCTGAATCCTGTCCGTAAAGATCTGTTACTAATGGCACACCATTCTCAGTCCAATCCGCATCGGTATAAAATGGATAATCCACTCGGTCACTCTCGGTCATAAGGCCTGTCCAGTTAGCAATTGACAGCCCTAGCCAGAAGCCTTGGAGATTCTCACTATATTCATTTCGCGATAACCGAACTTGTCCAGGTTTTTCAATGTTATTGGTGGATTGGGAGAATACGGGATTAAAAGAACATATTGTTCCCACCGAAAAAGCAAGTGCCGCTATCATGATTTTTTTATACATTTTATTAACCTTATTTATTTATAATATCCAGATCTGAACCCATTGCTTACATCCGCTGCCGCCACCGCCCACGTGTAAGGTTTTGCATACCTTCGAATCTGTTTATTTCATTAGTTAACTCTAATTTAATTAATTATTCAACAATAAATAGAGGATCAATATTGTTATTAAGTGATGTCTTCCTCAAATAGCTAGCGATAATTCAAAACTTTTATTTTAGATAGTTTTAGAAACAAAAAAATCTAATGGTGCCCCCGGTCGGACTCGAACCGACACATCCAAAAGATACTGGATTTTGAATCCAGCGCGTCTACCAATTCCACCACAGGGGCACTGAGAAGAAATAATCATGTGGTGCACATGACAATTGCGCATCATAGCGTCAAGAGTGCGGCCGTCAAGCTTCTGATTAACTCGAAAATAAATAAAATTACTTTTTTTACATCTCATTGTTGTAGAATTAGGGTATATAATAAAAAAAGAATAAATTTTTGATGCTTAGAAGCCTTTATAATAAAACTATGCTACTTGCAGATCACCCAAAAGCGCTTTGGTTACTTGCTGTAATGTCTTTTGCTGAAAGCTCTTTTTTTCCAATTCCACCAGATATTTTATTGATTCCGATGGTACTTGCAGCGCCTACGAGGGCTTGGAGGATTGCTTTTGTCTGCTCGGCAAGTTCAGTCGCGGGTGGAGTTTTTGGATATATCATTGGCGCTTATTTCTTTAATATTGCGGGTCAGCCGATTGTTGACTTTTATCACTTGCAATCACAGTTTGATCGCTTCCAGATCCTGTATAATGAATGGGGTGCTGTCATTGTCAGTGTTGCGGGCTTCTCACCTATTCCATACAAAGTATTCACTATTGCTAGCGGCGTAACCCAACTGGATCTCACTACCTTTATTATTTCAAGCGCAATCTCACGCAGCGCGCGCTTTTTCCTAGTGGTAGCTTTGCTCTGGAAATATGGTGAGCCAATTCGCAAAGTTATTGAAAACCACCTCACTAAATTAACTCTACTTTTCTGTATAATTGTGGTTGGCATGTTTGTAGTCCTAAAGTATATATAACTCATGATGAAACACTTAAAATCACTACGAATACTCGTGTTTTCAAATGTAATTGAATTTTCTTTGATTGCGTCAGTGCTAATGCTGAGTGGGGCTTACGCCTTTGAATATATTGGTGGACTTTACCCATGTGATTTATGTTGGCCTCAACGTTACGCTCACATGGCAGTTATAATATTCGCCAGCTTTGCACTATACTTTCGGAAATTAAATCAAAGAAAGTGGCTGCGCTTTAAAATGATGACCTTATTTTCCTTCGTATTTAGCGTTGGTTATTCAGGCTATCATGCAGGTGTTGAACAAAAATGGTGGGAAGGACCAGATAGCTGTACCATTACCAGCGACACCGGCACAGTATCTGCATTAGATTTTTTTAATCAACTTCAAGAAGTTCCATTCGTGCGTTGCGATGAAATACCATGGGAAATGTTTGGATTATCCATGGCTGGATATAACTTTCTTATTTCACTTTTTTTCGCATTTATGTTATTGTTAAGCGTTAGAAAAAATTTTAAAAGATGAATAAATTGAAAAATAAAAATATACCAAAAACTATGAGTAAAGAAGCTCAACTTGAACGAATGATCCGTGTTGACCATGCTGGTGAATACGGTGCTGTGCGTATTTATGAAGGCCAGCTAGCTGTATTTGGTGACAACCATCCCATGTCGGACACGGTCAAGCACATGAAAGAACAAGAAGAAGTTCATTTAGACCACTTCAACAAACTAATCCGAGAATATAACGCCCGGCCGACCCTGATTACACCCTTTTGGCATGTGGCTGGATTTGCTCTTGGTGCTGGAACTGCCCTAATGGGGACCAAGGCCGCTATGGCGTGTACCGAAGCGGTCGAAGATGTTATTGATAAACATTATGCCGAACAAATAGAATATCTTGCCGATGATGAAAGTAAACTGTCTGAGACACTAGAAAAGTTTCGCCAGGAAGAAATAGAGCATAAACAAATTGCCATAGATAACGGCGCTCAAGAATTACCGGCACATGGTCTTTTATACGGCGCCATCAAACTTGGCGTCAAGGCCGCAATTAAAATTGCCGAACGTATTTAAAATCTATTAAATTATATTTTTGAAAGAAACTCAAGTGCCTTTTGAAGCCCATCTGGGCCAATTGAATGCCCAACTCCAGGTGACATATGATTATCCACTGGAACATTAATTTTCTGTAACGCAATGAAAGCCTGATGCATAAGTTGAACCGGAACGACGTTGTCCTGCTCACCGTGAATAAGGACCGTCGGCGGTTTGGAACTAATTTCACCTTTCCAATTCTCAGGAAATGTCATTGCTCCTGAAAAACCAATAATACCAGCAATATCAGATGACCTGCGCAACCCCACATGTAGACACATCATAGTCCCCTGTGAAAAACCAACCAGAATTAGGTCTTTATTCTCCAGCCCGTATCGTTCAAGCTCCTGATCAATAAAATTATCAAGAGTTGGTGCTGCTTTTAGAGTGCCTACTAATCGTTCTTCCTGGCCAAGATCACTTAGTGCAAACCACTGGTACCCATTTGGTGCACCCACACAAACTTCAGGCGCGTTAGGAGATACGTAAGCAGCATTTGGTAGCACCCTTTTTAGATGCGGAGCGAGACCAATAAGATCATCACCATTTGAGCCATAACCGTGACACAATATGACCAGCTTTTCAGGTTTATCAACTTCCGGTTCGATACGTGATCCATTTAATTCTGGTATTTCTCTCATCAGCCTATTACTTTCTTAAATCATATCCGACCTGCACTATTACATTAAAGGCTAAGATGACGCAATCTGGTAAAATAATAACCCGCTTCGCTCCCAGTCCGAGCGGTGACCTCCATCTTGGTCATGCCTATAGCGCCAAACTAAGTTATGACTTTTCCGTTAGACAAGGTGGTGACTTTATTTTACGGATAGAAGATATCGACCACCTTCGCTGTAAGATCGAGCATGAAAAAAGTATCCTTACTGATCTTAAATGGCTTGGTCTTAAATGGCCAACACCAATACGACGCCAATCAAACCATTTTACTGATTATAAGGCTGCACTTGATAAACTTGAAATTATGGAGCTTCTATACCCCTGCTTTTGCACTAGAAGGGATATTATAAACGAAATAGAGGAAAGTACTCGCGCCCCGCATATACGTCCCAAGTTTGGTCCAGAGGGTATAATTTATCCTGGCACATGCCGACACCTAACAATAGAACAACAACGAAAAAAAATAGAGGATGGAATTCCCCATGCCTTGCGCCTTAATACGAATAAGGCACTCAATTTATTGAACGAACCACTCTATTGGACTGATCGCACGACAGGAGCGCAGAAAGCTACTCCTGAATTGCTCGGTGACGTAATATTAGCCAGAAAGGACTTTCCTGCCAGTTATCATTTATGCGTGGTCGTCGACGATCATATTCAGATGATAAATCATGTAATCAGAGGACAAGATTTATATTATGCCAGCCATTTACATAGGTTACTTCAACATTTACTCAAGTTAAATATCCCAACCTATGATCACCATCCTCTACTAGCCACAAAAGATGGTAACCGCCTTGCTAAGCGAGACAAGTCAATCACTATTAAATCAATTCGTGAGAGTGGTATAGTGCCAGATCATCTTGACGTGCTGATTAGGGAATACCTTTAATTAGTATTTTCGCGTCGAACGCGTTCATCGTTTATAATTTTACCCACTTCACTGCCAACTTCATTATAAACAAGAAAACTTAGTACATACTGTGAAATTTTCCAGCTACCATCAATTTTTTCAAGTACTCCTGAACCACGAAAGCGCCCACCATTGCTATTTGATATACTAGTTTCATCGAACCAGGCCACAGAACCATCCTTTGAAAAAGAAATTATTTTTTTCTCTGAATGGTAAGACCAGCCACCATTTTTAAATCGTTTTGAAACATAATCGGTAAAGTCAGGATGGAGAGGCCATCGTTCCCATTCGTCTGTTCCAAGAAACACACCGTCTTCTTTAAAATGCTCAAGGTAACGATCTTTATCAGCCTTTGCAGCGGCAACATGGAAATCATCAAGTACAGCAATGATCGCTTTTTCATCCTCAGGGAAATTTTGTGCAAAAGATGATGCCGCTATAAATGATATAGCAACAAAGATTAATAGTATTTTTTTCATATTATTTCCTATTCGTCAAAAATGATATTCACCCGACGGTTTCGTTTACCTTTATTTTCTATTTTTGAAACCCGTAAACCTCTAATTTCAGACGTATTTTTCACATGAGTTCCCCCACAGGGTTGAAGGTCGATATTTTTACCAATATGCATCAATCTTACGCGACCCCCTTTACGTGGTGGTTTCACAGACATTGTTCGAATAAGATCAGAATTAGCATCCATTTCGACATCTGTAATCCATGAAGAAAATAGATCATAGTTACCCTGCTGTAACTCATTTATTTTACGAGTAATTTCTTCTTTGTCTAAAGTCAGATCTCCTATATCGAAATCAAGCCGACTTTTCAGGGCGCCAATTTGTCCTCCCGTGACCCCACAAGGCACTGCAGCACATAAGAGATGAAGTCCAGAATGCATGCGCATATGGAGATATCTTTTGTCCCAGTCAATCGTAGCGGTAACATTTACACCCATATCGGGCAGAATTTGCCCTTCTGAAGGAACATGAACAATTTCGCCAGTATCACGGTCCATTATTGTCGTTACAATTTCAATATCATTAATTTTTCCATTATCACCTGGCTGGCCACCTCCAGTCGGGTAAAATACCGTACGATCAAGAATGATCCCACCAAGATCATTTATTTTTACGACCTGGGCATCACATGACTTTAAATAAGCATCTTCGCGGAATAGTTCTTCCGTCATTAAATAGCTCTCCTTATCTGATCAGAAAAAATATTATTACAGTATTTCTTATAAAATACCAGAGCCCTAGATATAAAATCCTTTATTAGAAGATCGCTTATGTTAGACTAGTCTTTTATATTCAGGAGATAAAAATGAAATATTGGCTTAACTTAATTTTGGTCGTCCTTGCGGCAGCTGGCGGGTATATGCTGGCTAGTAATAATTTTAATAAAGACGTACCGGTAAATACGACAGAAGTCGTGAAAGCCGACTTTGGTGAAATAATTAACAAAGCCACATTTGTTGATTTGACCCACACAATGGAAGAGGGAATGCCTCAAGGACCATCGGGGAACGAACCACCAACTATTAAACCATTTAAATTATATGATGATGGCACAGCCGGTATTCATAGATATAATTTTCCTGGACAATGGGGCACCCATGTTGATCCACCTGTTCATTTCGTCAAAGGCTTAAGAACATTAGAAGATATACCGTTAACCGAAATGATTTTACCAATGATTGTCATTGATGTTCATGAAAAAGTGAAAGCCGATAATGATTATCAAGTTTCGATGACTGATATATATGAGTGGGAAAAAAAATATGGCACAATCCCCTCAGAAAGCTTCGTTGCATTACGATCTGATTGGTCGAAACGCTGGCCGAGCACTGAGCAAATGAGAAATCGTGATGAAAATGGTGTAAGCCATTCCCCAGGATGGAGTAGAGAGGTAATCGATTATTTAGTTCTAAATCGCAAAATTACCGCTATCGGTCATGAAACATTAGATACGGATCCCGGAATACGTGCTGGAAATGGCGAGTGGCCGCTACAAACCTATTATATGGGCCTAGATAAATATCAAATTGAAAATATGAAGGCGCTTGATCAAGTGCCTGAAACTGGTGCTTATATTGTTGCCACATGGGCAGTACCAGAAATGGGTAGTGGTTTTCCCGCGCGTGTTTTTGCCATAATTCCTAAAAAATAAATAAAAGTGCCTCTAGAAATAATCCTAATAAGACTTATATTAGAACTATAATAAAAAAACAGGATGGCTTAATGCAAAGTATATTAGAAATTATAATCCCTATTAGTATAGTCCTGACTGTTGGCATTATGTTTGCTGGCACATTTACAATGACAAAGGCTGAAGATAGTGGCCGAAAAAGTAATATGATGATGCGTTATCGTGTCTTGTCGCAATTTATATCAATTTTACTCATTATTCTTTATGTTTGGATTAGAAGTTAAAGCGCAAAAATGGTAAAACTTGATAAAATATATACCCGTGGTGGGGATAAGGGAGAGACATCCCTCACAGACGGCACTCGAGCAAAAAAATATAATCTGCGAATTGAAGCCTACGGTACAGTCGATGAGAGTAATGCAGCGATTGGCCTTGCCAGAATACACACGAGCGGTAGCGAAGATGATATGCTTTCACGGATTCAAAACGATCTTTTTGATCTTGGTGCTGACGTATCAATGCCAACGGGGTCTAAATTTGAAGATAGTGCACTTAGGGTTACTCAAGAACAGGTCGACCGCCTTGAACACGAAATAGATCGAATGAATGAGAATATTGCACCTTTAAATTCATTCGTTCTTCCTGGTGGTTCACAGGCCAGCGCTTATCTTCATTTATCAAGAACCATAGTCAGGCGTGCTGAAAGACTATTAGTCGCTGCTGCTGAAGAAGTTGAAATTTCACCAATTACAATAAAATATTTAAACCGTCTTTCTGATCATTTATTTGTAATGAGCCGAAAAACAAATGATGATGGTAAAGATGATGTTTTGTGGACACCTGGAGAAAATAGAAAATGAATACAACCGTATGGAAATCAGCGCCCTGGGATGATGTGCTCCTACTGGAAGAGAGCCTAACTGAAGAAGAGCGCATGATACGTGATCAAGCTAAGGCCTTTTGTCAATCAGAGTTAATGCCTGGCATCCTAGAGGCCAATCGCCATGAAAAATTTGACCGTAACCTCATGAGCAAAATGGGTGAAATGGGGTTTTTAGGCCCAACTATTCACGGGTTTGACTGTGCTGGTGTTGGGTATGTTTCCTATGGTCTAATTGCCCGTGAGGTAGAAGCTGTTGATAGTGGTTACCGCAGTGCTATGTCAGTGCAAAGTTCACTAGTCATGTACCCAATTTATGCTTATGGCTCTGAAGAACAAAAGAAAAAATACCTTCCGAAACTAGCCAGCGCCGAGTTGATTGGTTGCTTTGGGCTGACAGAACCCAATTCAGGTTCCGACCCATCAAGCATACAAACACGGGCAAAATCTGTTGATGGGGGATATCTTCTAAACGGCACTAAAATGTGGATTACTAATAGTCCTATCGCAGATGTTTTTGTAGTTTGGGGTAAAAACGATGAGGGAGTTGTTCGCGGCTTTATTCTCGATAAAGAAATGAAAGGTTTAAGTGCCCCCAAGATTGAAGGTAAATTCTCGCTACGCGCTTCAGATACTGGTGAAATAGTTATGGAAGACGTGTTTGTACCCGAAGATAATATTTTACCAAATATTCAAGGGATGAAAGGACCACTCGGCTGCCTTTCAAATGCACGGTATGGTATCGCTTGGGGAACACTCGGGGCCGCAGAGTTTTGTTGGCATGCCGCACGCCAATATACATTAGACCGTAAACAATTCGGAAAACCGCTTGCTGCTAATCAACTGATACAGAAGAAACTTGCCGATATGCAAACGGAAATCACCCTTGGCCTTCATGCCTGCTTACAGGCAGGTCGCCTAATGGATCGAGAAAAACTATCTCCAGACGCTATTTCACTTCTAAAGAGAAACAACTGTGGAAAGGCATTAGATATCGCACGCACCGCTCGCGATATGCACGGTGGCAACGGTATTGCTGACGAGTTTCATGTGATCCGACATGTTATGAATTTGGAAGCAGTTAACACTTACGAAGGCACACATGATATTCACGCTTTGATCCTTGGGCGCCTTCAAACAGGCATTAATGCTTTCTAACTATGGCTGGGCCACTTTCCCATATCAAAGTTCTTGATTTGAGCCGTATCCTTGCAGGACCTTGGTCCACGCAGATGCTTGGAGATATGGGTGCGGAGGTAATAAAAATTGAGCATCCCCATAGCGGTGACGATACCCGGAGCTGGGGACCTCCTTTTCAAAAAAATAAAGATGGATCCGATGGGGACGCCACATACTTTCATTCTACTAACCGCAACAAAATATCCCTTTTTATAGATATTTCAACTAAAGCGGGTCAGACAGAAATTTATGACCTTGTAAAAGGTGCTGATATTCTCGTAGAAAATTATAAAGTTGGTAGCCTTAAAAAGTATGGCCTTGATTACCAAAGTTTATCAATATTAAACCCTGAAATAATTTATTGTTCTATCACAGGATTTGGTCAATCTGGCCCCTACGCTGAACGCGCCGGCTATGATTTTATGATTCAGGCCATGGGTGGCCTCATGAGTATCACGGGTGAAAGTGATGAAAATGGTGGTGGGCCGCAAAAGGTTGGTGTCGCCATTGCAGACTTAATGACAGGCATGTACGCCACCGTTGGTATACTTGGTGCCCTAACACATCGTGATCAGACTGGTGAAGGTCAATATATTGATCTTGCGCTTCTTGACTGTCAAATTGCAATGCTTGCTAATCATACCTCTAATTACTTATTTAACGGTAAGGAACCCAAGCGTCACGGTAACAGTCATATCAGTATTGTTCCCTATCAGAGTTTTAAAACGACAGACGGTGATATGGTTCTAGCCATTGGTAATGATAATCAATTTGAAAAATTTTCAATACTAGTAGAACGCAACTGGTATAGAGATGACCGCTATAAAACTAATGCTTGTCGCGTCGTAAATAGAAAATTTCTTGTACCAGAAATAGAAAGCATAATAAAAGAAAAAAGCTCTAGTGAGTGGATGACGCTTTTAGAAAAAAATGGCGTACCGTGCGGCCCAGTGAATACACTGGCGGATATTTTAAATGATCCCCATGTAAAATATCGTGGCATAGTAGAGGAAATAAAAACATCCGACGGGGAAATAATTCCTATCATAGCTAATCCGATCAGATATTCAAAAACGCCAATGGTTTATTCGAAACCGCCGCCTAAGCTGAAGCGTTAAAAAGTGCCTTGCAAATGAACTGAGTATTCTTTTACGTAGTTCCAGTTCCCTGTTTCAAGCTGAGAAATTTCATTATAACGAACATGATCCTTATAAACCTTCACATCAGTTGTATATTTAAGCGGTGTGATGTGCTCAAATCTTAAAATTAGTTTAAAATCATTCCAGACTTTTAGCTCTGCAAAAACTTCATAGAGACCACCATTATCAGTACTAGCCACTTCATTAATTTCGTACCGACCATTATGACCTTTGATAGTACCCTTAAGTCCGTATGAAAGCCCCAAATCAGTTATATCATGACGAAAATTAAATTTCACCTCATGGGCAGCTTTCCATTTAAACGGACGTTGGATACCACTGAACTGATCCACAACATTCGTATCTTCCCACACATGGTTAACACTAACTACTGCTTCCGGTAGACCAACAAGACCGAGACGCAAACTTCCTGAAGTTTTAATCCCGTAAGCATGAGCTGACGGTATATTGCCGGACTTTGAAATAGGAATAATTTTGTTACGGGGAATTGAGACACCTGATCCATCAAAGAATTTTGTAAAATCAACAAGTTCAATATAATCAGTAAGATCACGATAAAAGAGCTCAACTTGCAATGCGCCGGCATCATTAGGCAAGCGGTGCTCATAAGTGAGGTTATAGTTCCATGATTTTTCAGGCACAATTCCAGTATTGCCAAGGCGTAATACATCATTTGACACATCGTATGTAGCAACAAAGTTTTGGAAATTTAGCTGACTAACTTTCTTTTCCACAGATACGCGCAATTGATCCCGTTCTGAAAAGTCATAACGAAAATCAAATCGTGGTTTAAGAAATTTAAAATTCTTAGACTTCTGAACATTTCCACCCGCGAGCGGAACAGTTAGACTGCTAATTTTTGAAAACTCACCAATAATCGAACTTTGAAGCACCATTTTCGGTGAAATATTATAGGTATGGTTAGCAAAAATTTCATAACGATTTTCTTTAACTGAAACATCATCATTGACACTTAGGGTATAGGATCCCGTATTAAAGTTTTGGCTGGTAAATAGTTTATTAAAATTATTGATAGCGGCTTCACCCCCGACCTCAATAATATGCTTATCACTCACCACCATAGTCAGTGAGCTTCTTAAAATCTTTTCTTTCTTGACCCTAAATTGATTATTTTTAAATATGGGCACATTCCCCGCATCTAATATATTCTTAAAAAGTTCCTGTTTATTAATACGATCCCGATTAGCAATAAATAATGTTTTCCATGTGCCAAGCCCATCAATCTTTGTACTATAGTCGCCACCAATTTCCCACTTTTGTGAAGTTTGGCTCTCACCCCAGTTTTTAAATTCACGAGCCGAACCTACATTTTCACTAAAGCGTGGCTCCCGCTTAGTATATTTTCCAGGTTCGAACTGACCATTCAAACGAAGTTCATCACCACTCTCAGGGCTATAGGTAAGATTAGTGTTAAACCTTAGCGTCTTATACAAATTATCAGTTTTCCGTTCAGATTTATTCTTTATCACACCTGCTGGAGTATAAAATGTATCATCTCGATGTTCTATATGTTGCCCCTGTTTAGCCTCAACGCCGAAAATATAATCAATGTTTCCAGTCGATCCATTATGAGAAAGCTGCATTTCCGGTGAAAATACATAACCGTCTGAATAACGGCCCCCTAATTTCCAAAATGTACTTGATGTTGATGCGCCTTCATCCATAATAATGTTTATAACCAGACCCTGGCTCTGAACATCAAGGTCACCAGATGCGCCACGAATAATTTCAACGCGTTGAACTTGAGCTGCAGAAATGCGCTGTAACGTGCTATCTATATTATTTGCTTTACCAGCAAGACGCTTATTATTGATTAAAATCTGATCCCCACCAGAGCCAAAACCACGTTCTTGCTGGCCACCATTGCTAGTCCCACCACCACCCTGACGACTGTTACTATCAAGGATAGTCTGTACGCCTGGGACACGTTGAAGCATATCAAGTAATGTCAAAGGATCATATTTAATAAAATATTCTTTGTCATAGGTAATAACTGAAGCATCGCTTTTCGCCTCTTGACCAGATGCAGCATAAGGCGTGGCCACAACAGAAAATATCAAAGCTGCAGCAAACTGAATTTTACTCATTTTAGGATACCTAATAAATACTAATACGTAATTACATAACGTTCGATGTCTTATAATGCCAATGAATTATACTAAACACTGTCTCTATCATAATATAACCGAACTACATGTTCCGCTTCTGCAAAGAAGAGCCAGCGTTCTGCCATCATTCCACCAAGACAAATCAAAGTTATTATTGGTGCCAGCGGAAAGCCAATATAAAGTAATACAGCAGGCAAGATAAAACCACAGCCGAGAGCAATCCAACGCATTAGAATGCGACGTTTAGGACAAAGATCATACCCCATCTCACGTTGTAGGTAATTTTTTTGACTGTGGGCAGGTTCAAATGGACTAGCCTTACCAAAGTCAGGCAGACCGAGCGCATCTTCACGCTTATACTGACCCCGATGCTTATCGATATGAACCCATGTTACAATTTTAGTCAGAAGAGCAAATAATAATAAGGCAATTACTACTTTATAATACTGCCATCCATCAATCATGATATATGCAACACCACCACTTGAAATAGCATAGGCTTGATATCCAATAACTACCCATTTATTATGCCAGGCCGGAATAGCTTTAAGTGAAGCATAAATCATGCTTGTGGTGAAAACAGTAATAATCGACCCAATAAGACCTAGTATAGCCATTGGCTTAATTAAGACATCAAAACCAAGATTAAAGTATATATTACAGCCAATAAAAACCATTGGACCATAGGTCAATATAGATATAATCCCTTCCCTACTTAACCAGGACGTGCGCCATTGGCTAAACGCGCGCCACGCGCGCTCAGGATGCCCTAAGTGGAACGTTGAAGATATTAAGCCGATAGAAACAAGGACGAAGGTTAAAACAATAGAAATTACTGACTGATCATTTGTTGGAGGGGTTCCCATTGATATATTCGCAGTCAACCAGATAAATAATCCGTAACCCAATCCGGAAAAAGTGCTAAATATGATAACTGACAGTGCTGGGTTCATTGTTCTATCCTGTGAAATCCAATTTAGCCCACTTAATCAGGGCATCTTTAACATTTGAAACTTTATGATCAAGTTTTTTACTTTCATGATGTTCCCGTTTACGTGGAGGCAAATATTGATTAACCGGCTTTGTTTCCATTTCAGGAAATAGATCACGAGCATCATTTTCTGCAGCTAATTGCGAAACGTTTGACTCGGGGTCAGCAAAATCGCCAAAATGGCGAGCACCGGCAGGGCAAGTAGACACACATGACGGAACACGGCGCTCTTCCGAAATAGTTTCATCATAAATTTTATCTACACAAAGGGTACATTTCTGCATAACCCCTCCGGTAGTATCATATTCCCGTGCACCATATGGGCAGGCCCAGGAACATAATTTACATCCTATACAAACATCCGGATTGACGAGTACAATTCCATCTTCAGCACGCTTCAACGACGCCCCAGTTGGGCAGACAGTAACACAAGGGGCATCTTCGCAGTGGAGGCAAGATTTAGGAAAGTAAACGGTTCTATCAATCTCATCTTCTTTTTTAAATTCATAACTGTGAACGCGGTTATACCAAACGCCACTCGGATCATCACCGTATGGCTTTAGATCCTCCAAAGGACCTGTTATTCCACTTGTGTTCCATTCTTTACAACTAACAGCGCAGGCATGACACCCAACGCAAATATTAAGGTCAATTAAAAGACCAAGTTTCTTATCTGTTTTTTCTGGAAGGCATGTCATTTATAAATCTTCCTTTACACCAAGAGATCTTTCAGCCTGGTCAAACGTTTGTTCTTTATCAAAACCATAACTAAGGACATCAGGGCGTTTATGTTTATCATAAAATTTTACTGGCTCGAACATTGGTGAGGTTAAGCCCTCAGATTGATCGTCTGCGCGTTCAATTTTAACTCGAGCATCAAACCATGCCCCTTGACCAGTCACGGGATCAGAATTTGACCTTACCTCACCGTCATCGGTCGTCAAATTTTCTGATATAACATGATTAAGTAAAAATGCTTTTTGGAACTCAGGTGAATTTTTATCAAGAGCCCACGCCCCACGTCGTTTACCGATCGCATTCCATGTCCAAACGGTTCCTGGGTTTACACCTTCCATATATTTGGCCTGTACCTTAACCTCACCATGCGGGCTCCTGACCCACACCCAATCAAGATCAGAAATCCCTTGGTCAGTAGCTGTTTTACTGTTGATATATAAATAGTTTTGTGACGTTAGTTGTCTGAGCCAAGCGTTCTGACCGCCCCACGAATGATACATATGTGCGGGTCGTTGCGTCAGTGCTGATAGTGGATATTCATCACTATTATTATCCACATGTTCCTGAACCGGGTACCAAGTGGGAACTGGATTAAAATATTTTTTGATTCTGGCCCGAGCATGATCTGGCGGCTGATGATTGCCGTGCCCATCAGCTGCAAGATGAAACTTTTGTAACATTTCATTATAAACATTAAGCACAATTGGATCCGGAGAACCCATCCAGCCCATTTTTGTTGCGGTCTTCAAGTAGGCATGATTAGCAAACCGATTATATCGCTCCGCTTCATTGAGTTCAAATTCCCAGTAACAACCATTTTCGATATATTTTTTTAGCTGATTTTTATTAGGCGCCCCCTTACCGTGGCTCTTACCATCCTCGCCGCGCCATCCTGATAGAGGCCCCACACCAGGCGCTCGCTCGTGGTTAACTAAATAGTCACTATAACCACCAGGGTACAACGGATTTCCATCCTCATCCACCATACCAGGAAGGCCGAGCCTTGCACCTAGGTCGAGAACGACGTCTTGAAATGGGCGCACATCCCTGTCCGGCTCTAGTACCGGTTGGCGAATGCTATCGGCGGCTGCCTCGGCAGTACCGATAGGTCGGTCAAGCATAGAAATTGCGTCCCACCGTTCAAGATAGGTTGTGTCGGGAAGGATTAGGTCTGCGTAAGGTACGGTCTCAGAATAAAATGCGTCGGAATAAATAATATATGGTATTTTATAATCGCCCGTATCAGTATCTTTATCAGTCATATACTTTATGGCGTTTTTGACATTCATTGATGAATTCCAAGCCATATTTGCCATATACATCATGAAGACATCAACTTTATAGGGGTCCCCTGCCCAAGCATTATGAAGTGACATATGCATCATACCATGAATTGCTAGTGGGTACTCCCAGGAAAAGGCTTTATCAAGCCGAGTTGGTTCCCCATTTTCGTCCACAGCCAAATCTTCCGGACCAGAAGGAAAACCAAGTGGTTCCGCCGTGCAGACTTCACCGGGAGCAGCAGAAGCGGTAGCATTTTTCTTATGCGGTGGGGTTGGCCGAGGGAAAGGCGGTTTATATAAAAATGACCCTGGTCCATCAATAGCCCCGAGCAGCATCTGTAAGAGATGAATCATACGGCATGTTTCGAAACCATTTTTATGGGCAGCTATACCACGCATTGCATGGAAGGAAACAGGTCGGCCGATAAACTGATCGTGTTTATTACCGTAACTGTCAGTCCATTTTTGATCAATTATAATTTCTTCGCTAAAGGCCACCTCAGCCATTTCTGCAGCAATACGTTCAATATCTTTTGCACTAATGCCAGTTTCTTTCTCAACATTATTGAGTTCATAGCGATCGCTCAAAAATTCTTCAACAATATGCTGGAAAGCCGGCACAACTTTTGTACCGTCATCTAATTCAAAGTTTCCTATCAGAGCTGGTTTTGACTTACCAACTGTAAGTGTCGTAATTGCGGCCTTATTGAGATCATAACAGAGTGTTTTTTCCACTTCATCGCGCGCAAACAAACCGTGCTTAGGGGATCCGGGGCTATTAATCACAAGCCAAGGGCTATTAGTATAGCGGGTTAAAAATTCCCAATCTATTTGTTCAGATTTTAATAGTTCAGCTATTATTGCCCCAACAAATAACCCATCAGTACCTGGACGAATACCAAGCCATTCATCTGCAATAGCAGCATAACCAGTTTGAATTGGGTTTACCGAAATATACTTAGTACCCTTGCGACTTTTAACTTTACCTATACCCTTTTTAATGGGATTTGAGTCGTGATCCTCGGCAACACCAAACATCACAAAGTATTTTGTTCGATCCCAGTCTGGTTCGCCAAATTCCCAAAACGAACCGCCTATTGTGTAAAGCCCTGCTGCCGCCATATTTACTGAACAAAATCCACCGTGAGCCGCATAGTTATGAGTACCAAACTTAGCTGAAAACCAACCTGTCAATGCCTGACTTTGATCACGACCAGTAAAAAATGCCAACCTTTTAGGATCCTTTTCACGGACTGCTCGCAGTTTTTCGGTGGCAATATCCATTGCCTCATCCCAAGAAATTTCTTCGAACTCTCCACTTCCGCGAGGACCAACCCGTTTCAACGGCGCGGTAAGCCTTGCAGGCGAATAATGTTGCATAATACCCGCAGAACCCTTGGCACATAGGACGCCACGATTGACCGGATGATCCGGATT